>JASMAE010000295.1 GCA_030754475.1 Rhodospirillales bacterium | reverse complement strand
TTTGGAATCGGGGCCGCGCGACCGCAATCCCTGGATCCACATTCCGGTCGGCTATTACCGGACCGCCTTCCGCTCGGATTTCGCCTGGCGCTACGAGACCGAGCCCGATCCCGGTATCGGTGGCCGTTCGATCGTCTGGCCGCGCGGGCGCGTGCTGGGCGGGTCATCCGCCATCAACGGCCTGATCTACATCCGTGGCCAGCCCCAGGACTTCGACAATTGGCGCCAGCTTGGCAACGCGGGCTGGGGCTGGGACGACCTGCTCCCGCTTTTCAAGAAGTCCGAGGACCAGGAACGCGGTGCCGACGCCCTTCACGGCGTCGGCGGGCCGCTTGCGGTTTCCGAGATGCCCATGCGGCCCGAGATCTGCGAGGCTTACGTGCGGGCGGTCGTCGAGACCGGGCTGCCGCTGAACGACGATTTCAACGGCGCCCGCCAGGAAGGGGTCGGCTACTACCAACTGACGACTCGGAATGGAAGGCGCTGCAGCGCCGCCGTAGGCTATCTGCGCCCGGCCATGAAGCGCGCGAACCTGCGCGTCGTGACGGGCGCGCACGCGGCCCGCATCGTCTTCGATGGTGCGCGCGCCACCGGCGTCGTCTACCGCCGCGGGACCCAGGAACGGACCGCCCGGGCGGCCCGCGAGATCATCGTGTCGGCGGGCGCCGTCAATACACCGCAACTGATGCAGCTCTCGGGCCTGGGCCCGGCCGAGCTGTTGCGCGGCCACGGGATCGAGGTGGTGGCGGACATGCCCGGCGTCGGCGACAACCTGCAGGACCATTATCAGATCAAGGCCATGTACCGGTGCACGCGGCCCATCACGCTGAACGACTATCTACACAATCCCTTGCGCAAGCTCGCCATCGGCCTCGAGTACGCGCTGTTCCGCAAGGGATTCATGGCCGTTGCCGCGTCGCAAGTGGGTGCGTTCGCGCGCGTTCGCGCGGGCTCCGAGACCCCGGACGTCCAGTTCCACATCACGCCGGGCAGCACCGAGGATGCGGCCGCCGGCCTGCACCGCTTCTCGGGCTTCATGGCCTCGGTCTGCCAGTTGCGCCCGGAAAGCCGGGGCAGCCTCGCGATCCGATCGCCCGACCCGGGCGATGCGCCGGCGATTCGCCCCAACTATTTGAGCGCGCAGGCCGACCAGGAAACCGCCGTTGCCGCGCTTCGGCTCGCGCGCAGGATCTCGCGCGCGCCGACGTTGGCGCCCTACGTCGCGTCCGAGTATCCGCCGGGCGAGTCGACCGAATCGGACGCCTCACTTCTGGAATACGCGCGCGAGACGGGAACGACCATCTTTCACCCCGTCGGCACCTGCCGGATGGGCGCGGACGCGGAAGCCGTGGTCGACGACCGGCTTCGGGTCCGCGGAATCGGAAATTTGCGGATCGCCGACGCATCGATCATGCCGCGGCTGATCTCGGGCAACACCAACGCGGCCTGCATCGTGATCGGCGAGAAGGCGGCCGAGATGATCCTGGGCGGCGGTTAGCTTATGGGCTTTTGAGGGCAGGTTGCTCGCCGCAACGCCCGCTCATGGGTCGTAGCCCTTCAATCGCAAAGACCGCGATGAACGACCGGGTATGACTCGGGGCGGACATTCAGCATTTCCCCATTGCCGATTGTAAGGCCCCAGTTTTGTCATAATATGGGGACGAGCAATCGCTCCATGGGGAGGGCATGGCGGAACAACCGGTCCAGCGTAGGCTTGCGGCCATTCTCGCCGCGGATGTGGCGGGTTCACGCGCCTCATGGAAGCGGACACTGACGGCACGGTCGCCGCGTGGCAAGCCGCACGCCAAGACGTGATCAAGCCGCAAATCGAGGCCGATTCCGGCAAGATCGTCAAGCTCACCGGAGATGGGTTTCTCGTGGAGTTTTCGGCGGTGCAAGACGCGGTCAACTGCGCCATCGCCATGCAGGGGGGCCTGAGCGCGAGCAGCCTGGAATTTCGCATGGGCATCAACCTCGGCGACATCGTTGATGACGGCGAGGACATCCACGGCGAGGGCGTCAACGTGGCGGCACGGCTCGAAGGATTGGCCGAACCCGGTGGCATTTGCATCTCCGGCGAGACGCACGCCCTGGTGCGAAACCGCATCGACGTGCCGTTCGAGGATTTGGGCGAACACACGGTCAAGCATGTCACCCATCCGGTCCGCGTCTATGCCATCCGCCTGGGCGCCGAAAGTGCCAAGCCCGACATCCGCACACCCCTGTCCGACAAGCCCTCCATTGCCGTCCTGCCGTTCGACAATCTCTCAGGCGACGCGGACCAGGACTTCATTGGAGACGGCCTCGCCGAGGACATCATCACGTCGCTTTCGCGCATTCGCACCTTCTTCGTGATCGCCCGCAATTCCACCTTCCAGTACAAGGGAACCTCGCCGGACCTTCGCCAGGTCGCGAGCGAATTGGGCGTGCGCTACGTGCTCGAAGGCAGCGTGCGCAAGGCCGGCGAACGCATCCGCATCACCGCGCAATTGATCGAAGGGGCGAGCGCCAACCATATCTGGGCGGAACGCTACGACCGAAAGTTCGAGGATCTGTTTGTGCTGCAGGACGAAATCACCGGAACCATCGTCGCCCAGCTGGAACCCGAATTGGGACGGGCGGAATACGAGCGTGTGAAGACCGAGCCGACCCACAATCTCGATGCCTGGGAGCTGTTTCACCGCGGGATTTCCCACATCTTCCGGCGCACCAAGGAGGACGTTCTCGAGGCGCGCAGACTGTTCGAGCACGCGATCGAGCGCGATCCCAAATTCTCCAGCGCCCACGCCGGCAAGGCCTGGACCTATGCGCAGGACGCAATCCTCGATCTTACCGATGCCGACCGCGAGACCGCGCTCCGGGCCGCGGAGACCGCGGTGTCGCTGGACGACAAGGATCATTTCGCGCATATCGCCATGGGCCAGGCGCTGCCGCCCGAGCGCCAGAACGACGATGCCATCGCGGCCTACCGCGAGGCGATCCGAATCAATCCAAGCTGCGCGCTTGCACACAGTTTGTTGGGGATGTCGTTGACGCGCTCGGGACGGGCGGAGGAATCGATCCCCCATATGGAGGAAGCCATCCAATTGAGCCCCGCCGATCCCGGGATCGGACCGTTCTATGCGCGCCTGTCGGCTGCCCGCTTCTTTCTCGGACAATACGAGCAAGCAATAGAGAAGGGCCGGACCGGAATTCGAAAGGGCGTCCCCTGGCCGGGATACGTCTATATGACCGGCGCGCTCGGCCATCTCGGGCGTGCCGAAGAGGCGCGGCGCGCCCGCGAAGATTTGGAAAAGGCGCGTCCCGGCATCACCTCGGACTTCGTCCGCACTCACCTTCCAAGCGTGCCAGAGGATTATCTGCGCTTGCTGGTGGATGGCCTTCGCAAAGCCGGACTAACCGAGTAATAAGACATCGTTTCCGCGTGGCGCGAACGCCGGTTCGCGGCGCTCGAAGCGGCTGATTGACGTCCGAGGTTGGCTATGCCCGGTCGTCCCGGTGGGTGTCAAAGTACGACCGGTTTCCGCCGGTCGGCCGACATTCACGGGGCAATGCCTGCTCTCCCGTGCTTGACGTCGGCTTCAGGCTTGAGAGTAGACCGTGCCGGGCGGTGCGTGCCGGCCGGTGCGATTCCACGTGCTTGGATTACGCTCTACGCGGCCACATCCTGCCGGGCCTGGCGTTTTCGTTCGTGCGGACTCAACGAGCGCTTGCGCAGGCGAATGTGGTGGGGCGTAACCTCCACCAGTTCGTCGTCCTGGATATAGGCGATTGTCTGTTCCAACGACATACGCCGCGCCGGCGTCAGGCGCACCGCCTCGTCCGTGCCCGAGGCCCGGATGTTGGTCAGCTGCTTGGTCTTCATGGGGTTGACCTCAAGATCTTTGCCACGCTTGTTTTCGCCGATGATCATGCCCTCGTAGACGGTAACGCCGGAATCGATGAACATCGCGCCCCTCGGTTCCAGGTTCATGAGCGCATAGGCGACGCTTTTGCCCCCGGCGTTGGAAATCAACACGCCGTTGTGGCGCCCAGCAATGGGTCCGACGTGGGCGCCGTATTCCCGGAACATGCGGTTCATGATGCCGGTGCCCCGCGTTTCGGTCATGAACTCGCCGTGATAACCGATCAGGCTCCTCGAGGGTGCTACGAATCGCATTCGCACCTTGCCGCCGCCGGACGGGCGCATTTCCTCCATCCGGCCCTTACGCTTCGAGATCGCCGCGACCACGACGCTGGAGAATTCCTCGTCCACGTCGACCAGCACGTCTTCAAAGGGCTCGAGCATCTTCCCAGTGTCGGGATCCGCGCGGGTCAACACCCGGGGCCGGCTGATGGACAGTTCGAACCCCTCGCGGCGCAGCGTCTCGATCAAGACGCCCAACTGCAACTCGCCGCGGCCCGCCACCTCGAAGCCGTTGCCGCCCTCGGTCTCCCGCACGAGGATAGCAACGTTGCCTTCGGCCTCCGCCATCAGCCGCGTGCGGATGACGCGCGACGTCACCTTGTTGCCGTCGCGCCCGGCCAACGGCGAATCGTTGATTGAAAACACCATCGCCAGGGTCGGCGGATCGACCGGATCTGCGGGGATCGGCGTGGTGACGCCAAGTTCGCACAGCGTATCGGCGACACTCGCCGCCGGGAAGCCGGCGATGGAGACGATGTCGCCGGCGTGCGCGGTCGCGACCTCGGTGCGGGTCGGCCCGCGGAAGGCGTGCACCTTGGTGACGCGCGTCTGCTCTATCTTGCCGCCTTCGCGGTTCAGCGCTTGAATTGTGGCGTTGACGGACAACGAGCCGGACGCAATGCGCCCGGTCAGCACCCGGCCGAGGTATGGGTCGCTTTCAAGCGTCGTCACCAGCATTCGGAAGGGGCCGTCGGGGTCGACATCGGGTGCGGGGACGTAGTCCACGACCTTGTCGATCAGGCAGGAGATGTCGTCGCCGCGAACGTGTGAATCATAGGACGCCCAGCCCTCCTTGGCGGACGCGAACAGGATGGGAAAATCCAGTTGTTCCTCGTTGGCGTCGAGAACGGAGAACAGCTCGAATATCTCATTGTGGACCGCATCGGGCCTGGTGTCGGCCTTGTCGATCTTGTTGACGACGACGATGGGCTTGAGGCCGAGGGCAAAAGCCTTCTGGGTGACGAACTTGGTTTGCGGCATGGGACCTTCCGAGGCATCGACCAGCAGCAGCACGCCGTCGACCATGCTCAGAATGCGCTCCACCTCGCCGCCGAAATCGGCGTGACCGGGGGTGTCGACGATGTTGATGCGCACGCCCTTCCACTCCACCGACGCACATTTGGCGAGAATGGTGATGCCCCGTTCCCGTTCCTGCTCGTTGTTGTCCATGACCCTTTCGGCGACCCGCTGGTTTTCGCGGAACGCCCCGCTTTGATGCAGGAGCGCGTCTACCAGGGTCGTCTTGCCGTGGTCAACGTGGGCGATGATGGCGATATTGCGGATATCCAACGTCTCAAATCCTTTGAAAAAACAAACTCCGCATCCAATCGCCGGAGACGGCCCCGGACCGCCCGTTTTGCAGGAACGGCGCCCGGGTTGGCGTAAAAAGCGCCCAGGCTGTCAGGAACGGTGACGGTGCAGGGAACCAAGTTGGCCGACGCGAAGGTCGGCTGAAGCGGTAGCTGGCCCAGTGGGCGCTTGATATAGGCTTCCGGCCGGCCAAGTTCAAGACCGCCCGCGCTCCGGTAGTGCCTCAGCTTGAAATCTCTTTCTTTCGCGCAGACTTCATGGCCTTACGTAATCTGCGCTTTAGCTTTCGCCAGTTCACGGAATCCTCGGCTTTTCGTTTCTCTGCTACTGCCGCCGCCATTTCCGAATCGGAAATGGAGCGTCCGATTTGTCGGCATATTGCTTTTTCCCACTTACTCTTTTCACTCATTTTCGCCTCCTTTTGAATTGAGCATGCATCTAATAAGGGCCGCGCGGACCGGGCTTAGGCGCGCGTATATGATAAGTACCACGATAACCTTCATCTTCCAGATCACACCAGTTTGCTCGATCTGCCCTCCCTTTTTGCTGAGCGTGCGGGCGGTTCACGCGCACCCCTCGGCGTGATACACGGCTTGCCATGCTTCGCCTCGACCAGATCACCTATCGCATAGGCCCGCGCACGTTGTTCGACGGTGCCAGCGCCACCATCAATCCGGGCCACCGGGTCGGGTTTGTCGGGCGCAACGGCACGGGCAAGACGACGCTGCTCGGCATGTTGACCGGCGACATCGAATTCGATTCCGGCACCATCTCTGTCCCGTCGCGCTGGCGGGTCGGCATCACCCGCCAGGAAGCGCCCGACGGCCCCCAAAACCCCGTCGAAATCGTGCTCGCCGCCGATGAAGAACTCGCCCGGCTTCACCGCGAGGCCGAAACCGCGACCGACCCCCACCGCATTGCCGAGATCCATATCCGTTTGCACGACAAGGGGGCAAGCCGCGCCTCGGCCCGGGCCGCGCGTCTGCTTGCCGGGCTCGGCTTCGACGAGGCCGCGCAACGGCGCCCGTGCCACAGTTTTTCCGGCGGCTGGCGCATGCGCTTGGCGTTGGCCGCGCTGTTGTTCACGGAACCCGATCTGCTTTTGCTGGACGAGCCGACCAACCATCTCGATCTCGAGGCGACGCTCTGGCTCGAAAACCATCTGCGCCATTATCGGGGCACGGTGCTGCTGGTCAGCCACGACCGTGATCTTCTGAACCGGGCGACCGAAGAAACGTTGCATTTGGAAAACGGCAAGCTGACCCTTTATTCGGGCAACTATGACCGGTTCGAGGAAACCCGGCGCATGCGTCTCGCCCAGAACGAAAATCTTCGCTCCAGGCAGGATGCGCAAAAACAGCGAATCATGAAGTTCGTCGAACGTTTCCGCTACAAGGCGACCAAGTCGAAGCAGGCGCAATCGCGGCTGAAAATGCTGGAACGGATGGAACCGATCCCTGAACACCGAGACGAGGGCGCGGTCGCCCTCACCTTTCCGGCGCCGAAGCCGACGCTGGCCTCGCCCCTTCTTACGACAGAGGATGTTTCGGTCGGCTACGACGGCCTGGCGGTGATCAAAAACCTGACGCTGCGGTTCAACGGCGATGATCGCATCGCCCTGATCGGGGCCAATGGCAACGGCAAGTCCACTTTGATAAAGCTGTTGGCCGGGCGGCTTGCACCGATGGCGGGGACGATCGGCAAGTCAAGCAAGTTGCGCGTCGGTTATTTCGCCCAGCATCAGGCCGACGAACTGGACCTGGCCGCATCGCCCCTGATCGCGATGGCGCGCAAACGCCCGCGCGACACCGAAACCCAGGTGCGGGCGCAGTTGGGGCGGTTCGGGTTCGGCAGGGAAAAAGCTGAAACCAAAATCGGCGATCTTTCCGGCGGCGAGAAGGCGCGCCTGTTGTTAGCGTTGATGAGCGCCGAGGCGCCACACGTCCTGTTGTTGGACGAACCGGCCAACCATCTCGACATCGATTCCCGCCAAACGCTGGTGCAGGCGATCAATGCGTTTGAGGGCGCAGTCGTCATGGTCAGCCACGACCCCCACCTGATCGCGCTCACCGCCGACCGTTTCTGGCTGGTCGCCGACGGCGCGGTCAGGCCGTTCGAGGGTGACATGGACGACTACCGCGCGCTTTTGGCGAGCAGCGGCGGAAACGGCGCGAAGGCCGCGAACGGCGCGACGGGAAACGACAAGAAAGAACGCCGCCGCGAGGCCGGTGAACGGCGCAAGGCGGTCGCGCACCTGAAACGGGAGTTGGCGAGTGCCGAAGCCGAGGTCGAAAAGCTGGAAGCGAGAAGGGAAGATCTCACCCGCGCCATCGGTTACCCGGCGCTCTATCACGATCAGGGCGACAGCGCGAACCTGATCACCTTGCAAAAGAACTTGGGGCAGGTGGAAAAGGACCTGAGCGCGGCTGAAGACCGCTGGGCCAAGGCCCAGGGAAACTGGGATGCGGCCCGCCCATGAAACCGTCCTCGCCGTTTAGCGCCGCTCGTGCCAACAAGGCGTTCCGATGCAAGCACCGGCCCGGCCCCGGTTGCGTGCAAGATCGAGACCGATCATCGTCGATGAGAAAGGGGTTTTGCGTACAGCCGGTTTCGTGAGATTTCGGGTTCTTAACCCACGCCACGATGTCCGCTTCTTGCTGCGCGCAGCACTCACCGAACGCCCTCAGCTATTGGCGGTTGCGGCACTCAACCGGGCGCGGCGGGGTTCAATTCAGGCATCCCTCATTCCTGCGCCAGTTTGTTCGGCTCCGGCCCGCTCTCCCGCCCGGCTGCCCACGGAATGGTACGCTTGGGGGGCCGGCAAGGGGTGCGGGTTGGTGCGATTCCACGTGAGTGGATAATTCTCTAGCCGCCGTCTCTCGCCTTCACCTTGGCCCAGGTGTCGCGCAGCGCCACCGTCCGGTTGAAAACGGGGCGTTCGGGCGTGGTCTCGGGATCGAGGCAGAAGTAGCCCTGGCGCTCGAACTGGACAACGGTCTCCGGCGGCATCGCCGCGAGCGCCGGCTCCAACTTGCAACGCTCGAGCACGGTTAGCGAATCCGGGTTCAGATCGTCCCGGAAATCGCCGTCCGCGCCCGGATCGGGGCGCGTGAACAGATGGTCGTAGAGGCGCACTTCGGCCTCGATCGCGTGTTCGGCCGAGACCCAGTGCAGCGTCGCCTTTACCTTGCGCCCGTCGGAGGCGGTGCCGCCGCGGCTTTCGGGATCGTACGTGCAGCGCAACTCCACCACTTCGCCGGCGGCGTCCTTGACCGCTTCTCGGCAGGTGACGAGATAAGCGTAACGCAGCCGCGCCTCGCGTCCCGGCGCGAGGCGAAAGAACTTCTTTGGCGGGTCCTCCATGAAGTCGTCCCGCTCGATGTAGAGGACGCGCGAGAAAGGAACCGGCCGCGTTCCGGCGCCTGGATCTTCCGGGTTGTTGATCGCGTCCAGCGTATCCGTCTCATGCTCGGGGTAGTTCTCGATCACCACTTTCAAGGGACGCAGCACCGCCATCCGGCGCTCCGCGGTCCGGTTGAGAAGCTCGCGCGCGCAATGCTCCAACAGCGCCACATCGACCGTGCTGTTCGCCTTGGCGACGCCGATGCGGCCTGCGAAGTCGCGGATCGCGGCGGCCGGGAACCCGCGCCGGCGAAGGCCTGCCAGCGTCGGCATGCGGGGGTCGTCCCAGTCTGCGACGTGGGCGCCCCGGACGAGCTCGGTCAATCTGCGCTTCGAAAGCATGGTGTACGAGAGATTCAGGCGCGCGAACTCGTACTGGCGCGGACGCGAGGGCACCGGCAAATTCTCGATGAACCAGTCATAGAGGGGCCGGTGGTCCTCGAACTCCAGCGTGCACAGCGAATGCGTAACGCCTTCGATGGCGTCCGACTGGCCGTGGGCATAGTCGTAAGTGGGATAGATGCACCACTGGGTGCCGGTGCGCGGATGGTCGGCGTGCACGATGCGGTACATCACGGGATCGCGCAGGTTGATGTTGCCGGACGCCATGTCGATTTTTGCGCGAAGCACGCGCGCGCCGTCCGCGAACTCGCCCGCGCGCATGCGTCGCAAGAGATCCAGATTCTCAGGCACGGAGCGATCGCGGTAGGGGCCTTCGCGGCCCGGCTCGGTCAATGTGCCGCGGTGCGCGCGGATCTCATCGGCGCTCAGGTCGTCGACGTATGCCTTGCCGGCGCGGATCAGGTGCTCGGCCCACTCGTAAAGCTGCACGAAATAGTCCGACGCGCAGTGCAGGTGCACTCCCCAGTCGAAGCCAAGCCAGCGGACGTCGGCCTCGATCGCCTCGATAAAGGCTTGCTCCTCCTTGACGGGGTTGGTGTCGTCGAAGCGAAGGTTGCAGCGCCCCCCGAACTCTGCCGCGGCGCCGAAGTTGAGGCAGATGGACTTGGCGTGGCCGATGTGGAGATAGCCGTTGGGTTCGGGCGGAAAGCGGGTCACCACGGCCGCGGTCCGCCCCGAGGCGAGATCGGCGCGGATCAAGTCGCGGACGAAGTCCCGCCCGCCGTCATCGGTCTCGGATTCGGAAGTCTTGGTTTCGGCCCCGCTCATGCGCTCGTGCCCGTCCCGGCTTGCCGGCTTCGCTCAAGGCCCAAAGGTGTGCCAGAAATCGGTGGTCCCGCCAAGGCGGGGCCGCGCATCGGCTGCAATCCTTGGCACGGACGAATTGGCCGTCGACGCGTTTCGCGTGTCGCGCGGATTCCGATTCGCGGCGCGGCGCGATGATGGCGCGGTGGCTGGGGGACCTGGATTCGAACCGGGATTGCTCGGTCCAGAGCCGAGTGTTCTACCGTTGAACTATCCCCCAACGGCCTGGCGCGGCGCCCGCTATCGCCGGACACGGAATCCTAGCACACATCGCCCGGCTTCGCACGGGCGTCGCTTGCGCGGGGCTTCGTCTCGGCGCGCATTTGCGGTATTGATGGCCTCGGGAGGATTCGAAGAATGGGGGAAGACCCCGCCGGTCGTGACGCCGGGCGAATGGAGGCCCAAGCCCAGGCGCACCCCGCAAGGAGGCGCCCCGTGCCCGGAAGCGCGCGCGACACGCGCCCGGTCTATGGGGCCGTCGACCTCGGCACCCATAACTGCCGGATGCTGATGGCGACGCCGGCGGAAAGCGGCCTCCGGGTCGTCGGCTCGTTTTCGCGCATCGTGCGCTTGGGTGAGGGCCTGGCCGCCACCGGGCGCCTTGCCGAAGAGGCCATCGCGCGGGCCGTGGCCGCCCTTGGCATTTGCGCCCGAAAGATGCGAAACGCCGGGGTCCGGCAGGTGCAAGGTGTTGCCACCGAGGCGTGCCGCCGGGCCGAGAACTGCGAGGACTTCCTCGAAATCGTGCATCGGCGCACCGGCCTCCGGCTTGAGACCATCTCGGATCGCGAGGAGGCTGAATTGACACTGGCCGGCTGCGGGCCGCTCCTGGATACAAACCACCGCCGCGCGATCGTCTTCGACATCGGCGGCGGCAGCACCGAGATCATGTGGACCGCGCAAGAGGAAGGAAATCAGCCCAGGATCATCGATTCGATCTCGATCCCCGTCGGCGTCGTGACGCTCGCCGAAAACTGTGCCGGCGACGCCCTCGCCACGGCGCACTATGGCCGCGACATCGCCGGTGTGGAAACCGACTTGGGGGCGTTTTGCGCCCGACACGGCATCGCCGACGCGGTCGCGAACGAGTCTGTCGGCATGCTGGGGACGTCGGGCACCGTGACCACGCTGGGCGCTTTTCACCTCGGCCTCGCGCGCTACGACCGCTCGCGAGTCAACGGCATCGATGTCGCGTTCGAGCGGATCCGCGCGCTCACCGCCGAGCTTGCCGCCATGGGCTTCGCTGCCCGCGCCGCGCACCCCTGCATCGGCCGCGGGCGCGCCGATTTGGTGGTGGCGGGTTGCGCGATCCTGGAGGCGATCTGCCGCCGCTGGCCGGTCGGCAGCCTTCGCGTCGCCGACCGCGGGATCCGCGAAGGATTGTTGCTGCGGATGATGGATCACGACGGCTTCGGGCCCTCGATGCGTGCCGGGGACGGCGGCACGCTGGCGCCGCCGTCCGGCTGGCGGCGGTGAAGCGGCCCAGGCGAGGGGTAAAAAAGAGCCGGCCCCGCGCACGAGCCCGGTCGAAAGCCAAGGATGCGCGGACAGGCCAGGCGCTGACGCCGTCGTCGGCGCGCTGGCTCGAGCGTCAGCGCCGTGATCGCTTCGTGACCGAGGCGCGGGCGCGGGGGTTTCGCTCGCGGGCCGCCTTCAAGCTGATGGAGCTCGACGACCGGTTTGGGGTGTTGCGACGGCGCGCCCGCGTCGTCGATCTCGGCGCCGCGCCCGGCGGCTGGATCCAGATTGCGGTCGAGAGAACCGGCGCGGCCCGCGGCGAAGGCCGCGTGGTGGCCTTCGATATCGGTGAGATGGAGCCCGTTCCAGGGGCCGTAATCCTGATCGGCGACGTTTACGCGGAGGATGCGCCGGCGCGCGTGCTCGAGGCGCTCGGCGGGCCGGCGGACGCGGTCTTGAGCGACATGGCGGCGCCCGCGACCGGGCACGCGGCGACCGACGGCTTGCGCGCCGTCGCGCTCGGCGAAGCGGCGCTCGCGTTCGCCACTCGAGTGCTCGCCCCCGGCGGGACCCTCGCCCTCAAGTTGCTCATGGGTCCCTCGTCCGAGGACTTGGTGGCCCTGGTCAAAAGGCACTTCGGAACCGTCAAGCTGGCGCGGCCCAAGGCGAGTCGCAAGGAATCGAAGGAGGTCTACGTGATCGCCTTGGAAATGCGCCACCCGAACGGCGACCCGGACGATTCGCCAACAAAACGCCCCTGACGCTGGCGCCGGGACGCCGATCCGGTTACGATTCCCAAGAGCGGGCGGGCGGGTTCGCAACCGTTGAGGACAAGGTGGCGGCGCGCCCGCGCGGGACGGATCGGAATGGGAGAAAATTCGCCATGGCCACCTATATCTTGTTGGTCAACTACACCGACCAGGGGATTCGAACAGTCAAGGACTCGCCCAAGCGGCTGGCGGGGGTCAAGAAACTGGCGACGCGCCTGAAGGGCAAGCTGAAGTCGTTCTACCTGACGCTCGGGACGCATGACATCGTCGCCATCTTCGAGCTTCCGAACGACGAGGCGGCGGCCAAACTGTCACTCTCGATCGGCGCCCAGGGAAACGTGCGGACGACGACGCTCAAGGCCTTCAGCGAAGCCGAATACCGCAGGATCGTCGCCGCCGTCGGCTGAGCGGCGGGCCCCCGCGAGCCGACGTCTCGTTCCGCCCCCCATCAGGGCGCGCTGATCTCGGAGGCGACGAAGGTCATGGCGAGGCATTTTCCCGAGACGGTGGCGACGATCGTCTGGCTCCTGTCGGGGTTGTTCCTCTACATCTCCAGCACCGCCGTCACCGTGCTATCGCTGAGCGCGTTCCTGTTCATCGTCATCGGAATGTTCGCCGCCGCGATCGTCATCGGGACGCCATTCGGCTACGCGGAAAACCTGATCGTTCGCGCAACCAGCCGGCACCTAGGCGCCCGGTGGGCCCGCCTCGCCATCATCGTCGCAGGCGTCGTCCTGCTGGTGGCCGAGGTGCTCGCCACGTTTCTTGTCGCCACTTGGACCTTCGTCCAGGTCAACACCGTCTGGTGAGCGCGTAGGTGAGCGTGCGGATTGCCGTCTAGACGAGGTCGTGGTCGATCGGAATCGCTAAACCGCCAATCGCCGAATTCGGGAATCCGCCCTCGGGCGGGGAAGGGCGGGGGCCTTTTTAGACCTTCGCCGCCACCGCGACGGCCGGCTCCGGGTCGCGCAGCACGTAGCCGCGGCCCCACACGGTTTCGATGTAATGGTCGCCACCGGTGGCAGCGACGAGCTTCTTGCGGAGCTTGCAGATGAAGACGTCGATGATCTTCAGCTCGGGCTCGTCCATGCCGCCGTAAAGGTGGTTGAGGAACATCTCCTTGGTGAGCGTGGTCCCCTTGCGCAGTGAAAGAAGTTTGAGAATGCCGTACTCCTTTCCGGTGAGGTGGACCGACTTGCCCTCCACCTCGACCGTGCGGGCATCCAGATCCACCACAAGCTTGCCGGTCCCGATCAATGACTGGGAATGACCCTTCGAGCGCCGGACGATGGCCTGGATCCGCGCGATCAGCTCGTTCTTTTCGAACGGCTTGGTCAGATAGTCGTCGGCCCCGGTTCCGAGCCCCTTGACCTTGCGCTCCGATTCGGCGAGGCCCGAGAGGATCAGCACCGGCGTTTCGACGCGCGCGTCGCGCATACGCCTGAGCACCTCCATCCCGTCGATGTCGGGCAGCCTGAGATCGAGGATGATGATGTCGTAATCGTATAGCTTGGCGATCTCGAGGCCGTCTTCCCCAAGATCCGTCGAATCGACCACCATGGCCGCCGACTTGAGCATCATTTCGATGCTTTTCGCCGTCGCCGGCTCGTCCTCGACGAGTAATACGCGCATGTCATCCCCCGCGAGACGATTAACGAAGATTAACAATACGGCGTCGGCGGCTTGGTTGCAACAACGGCGTCATCGCGCGCGCGTCGTCGCGGCGAGGCCCGGCCTGCTCTCCGCGCGGCTTCGGAAGTCGGGCGGTGGACGAGGCGCGCGCCCGATATTTTTACCGAACCTTAAAGCGTTCGCGTTACGCTTGCGTCCCACAGGCGGGAATTGGAAGGCAAGGACTTGAGCGTCGCCGACAACATCGTGAACGCGCTGGCGAGAAGGCCCGACTACCGGGCTTTCGGGACCGTCAGGTCGGTCGTCGGCTTGATCGTCGAGGTGGCGGGCGCCACCGGCAGTCTCGCGGTCGGCGACCATTGCCACGTGCTGGGGCGCAGGGGACGCGAGATCGCCTGCGCGGTCGTCGGATTTCGCGACGATCGGGCGCTGATGATGCCCATGGGACCGCTGGACGGTATCGGCATTGGCTGCCAAGTCAAAGTCGGCGTCACCGATCCCGTGATCTATCCAGACCGAAGCTGGTTGGGCCGCGTCATCAACGCCTTCGGCGAGCCGATCGACGGCAGGGGTCCGCTTCCCACCGGCACCGTCGCCTATCCGATTCACAACCAGCCGCCGCCCTCGCAGACGCGCGGGCGAGTCGGCGAGAAGATCGACCTGGGCGTCCGCTCCATGAACGCTTTCCTCACCTGTTGCCGGGGCCAGCGCATGGGGATCTTCTCCGGTTCGGGCGTGGGAAAGTCGACGCTGCTTTCCATGATGGCACGGCATACCGAGGCCAGGGTCAGCACCATCGGCCTGATCGGCGAGCGCGGACGCGAGGCGCGCGAGTTCGTCGAGGACGACCTCGGCACCGAGGGGCTCGCGCGCAGCGTCGTGGTGGTCGCCACCTCCGACGAGTCGCCGCTGGTCCGGCGCCAGGCGGCGTACGTGACCTTGGCGGTCTCGGAATACTTTCGCGACCTCGGCGAGGACGTGCTGTGCCTCATGGACAGCATCACGCGCTTCGCCATGGCCCAACGCGAGATCAGCCTTTCGGCGGGCGAGCCGCCCGCCAGCAAGGGTTACACGCCGTCGGTGTTCGCCGAGCTGCCGCGCTTGCTCGAGCGCGCCGGGCCGGGGGGCGTGGGGCAGGGCACCATCACCGGGCTGTTCACCGTGCTGGTCGAAGGCGATGACCACAACGAGCCGGTGGCCGACGCCGTACGCGGTATTCTCGACGGCCACGTGGTCCTGGATCGCGCCATCGCCGAACGTGGCCGCTATCCACCGGTCAACGTCCTGCGTAGCGTGTCGCGGACCATGCCCGACTGCAACACCGACGCCGAGAACGCGATCGTCGAACGCGCCCGGCGCCTCACCGCCACCTACGAGGACATGGCCGAGCTCGTACGCCTCGGTGCCTATCGCCGCGGATCCGACCCTGACGTGGACGAGGCCATCCAATACCACGGCGCCATCGAAGGGTTCCTGGATCAGCGCAAGCACGAGCGTTCGTCGCTCGACGAGACCTACCGAATGTTGGCGGAACTCTTGGACATGCCGTTCCCGACCGCGCCCGGGACCACGGCGAGGACGGCGGACGCCGCGCCCGCCGCCGGCACCGTAAAGCCGGATTGAGGGGACCGTCGTGGCCGAGACGCTCAGCACCCTGATCCGACTGCACGAATGGACCGTAGACGAGAAGCGGCGCGCGCTCGGCATTCTTCTGAACGAGCTCGGCGCCCTCGAGGACGCGGCGCGCGCGCTGGAAGTCGAGCTGGTGGCCGAGCAGCGCGCGGCGGCGGTGGAACCGGAGATGGCCGGCTTCGGCTACGGCTTCTACGCCCTCGGCGTCATCCTCCGCCGGGAGCGCCTGGCTGACTCCACGGTGCAGGCGGAAGCGATGATCGAGACGGCACGGGACGAGCTTCACGACGCATACGAAGAGCTCAAGAAATTCGAAATCACGGATGCGTCGCGCCGGCGCCGCGAGACCGACGAGGCGGATCGGGTGGAGCGGATCGAACTCGACGAGATCGGCCTCCAGGGATACCGGCGCGTCCGCGCCCAAGACCGGTCCGAACGGTCCACTTGGGGCGCCGGTTCCGAACGGGAAACGGAATCATGAGACCGTGGACGAAGCGAACGCGCGCGCTCGCGAAACCCCATCGCCCGGGGGCCGCCCGAGAGGTCCCGTATTCCTTATTCGTGGGCGCCTACGCCATCGTCTATGGGGCGATCCTCGTTGCGATGACGCTCTACGACTTCGCCCGCGCGCTCTAACCGCGCGCGAACGTCGCTACCTGACGGTGCGCAGGCATCGCCGGGCCTAGAACCGCTTCAGGCGCGACAGCAGCGCCGGCTTGTCCCATTTGGGCTGGCGATCCTCGATCACGATTCCGTGGAACTCCAAGGCCGATTCGGCGTGATCGGGTAAAGACACGGTGACCTGCACCCACCGCGCCACCACTTCGTTGTTGATGTCGTCCAGGATCATGACCGCGACGTCCTCGAGGCTGCCCGCCTCGCTGCCCGCGAGCGCGTTCAAGTAGGCGCAAAACGCGTGCGGATGCAGCACCAACTTGTCGGGCACGTAGCGGAGCCCCACCTGCGTGCCTTTGGCATCGCCGGCGGGCGGGATACCACCCTCCAGGGCCACCACGTAGTCGAGGTGCCCGCCCCGATTGGGGGCGACGGCGATAAGGCTGCGGCGGCTAACGGTGTCCAATGCCACTCCTTTGTCGGCGCGGTTTCACGCGAACAAGTCGCGCCCGGGCCCGGCGGACGCATACTCCGCGACGTCGATGAACCCCGCCGGACCGACTTGGAACGACGTTCCCCCCTTGAGGCCGGTCAACGCGCTAGCCTCGGCGAAAATCTCACGGATATCGTCGCGCATCCATGGCGGCAGGGGCTTTTCTGTGCGCACGATCAGATCGAAGCGCTTGTCGCCGCCGCGAACGAAGCCGTCGAGCTGCATGCGCCCGAGTCGGCTGAGCTCCACGTCGACCACGAACCGCGTGTCGTCCCGGCTGCGCTCGGCATCGTCGTCGTCTTCG
>JASMAE010000294.1 GCA_030754475.1 Rhodospirillales bacterium | reverse complement strand
ACGGCACCCACGTATGCGACGGCGTTGGCCGTCGCGACGAAGGTCATCGCCGGCACGATCACTTCTGCGTCCCGTTCCACCCCGGCGAGCACGAGGGCCGCGTGAAGGGCGGCCGTTCCATTGACCGTGGCGATCGCGGCGCCGGTTCCGGTGAATGCCGAGAGCATGTCCTCGAAGCGATCGACGTAGGCGCCCGCGGACGAGACCCAGCCTGTTTCCAGGCAATCGTCGACCAGCGCCCGCTCTCTCTCGCCGATTTCGGGCTCGTGCAAGGGCGCGCCTGCGGGCAGCAGCTGGCCAAGAACCCGCGCGATCCGTTCGATGTCGATGGCGGCCAGTGTGGTCACTTCAAATCGTCCGTGCCGTCGCGAACGCGATCCAAGCGGCCGCGCCACCAATCCACGGTCCGCGCCAAGCCGTCGTCCAAGCCGATCTCGGCCCGCCACCCGCTGGCTTCGCCGAATCGCGTCGCATCGGCGATGAGCGCCATGACCTCGCTTTCGGCCGGGCGCGTGCGCTCGGCGTCCGCGACCACGGGCTTGTCGGAGCCGGCGACGCGGCGGACCCGATCGACCAGATCGCCGATCGTGATCGACCGGCCGCTGCCGGCGTTGAACACGGATGCGTTCGCGACCCCGTCCAACTCCGCCGCCTTGATGAACGCGGCGACGGTGTCGTCGACGAAGGTGAAATCGCGCTCGGGCGCAAGATCGCCCAGGCGGATGGCCTCGCAGTGCGGGTCCAGCATCTGGCGAACCAGCGTTCCGACCACCGCGCGCTCGCTTTGACGGGGGCCGTAGGTGTTGAAGGGGCGTAAGATCACCACTGGAAGCGCGAAGGAGCGCGCGAACGATTCGGCCATGTGGTCGGCGCCGATCTTGGACGCCGAATAGGGGGAGAACCCTTGCACGGGATGGTCCTCGGTGATCGGGGTGAAGCGTGCGGTCCCGTACACCTCGCTGGTGGAGGTGTGGACAACCCGCGCGTTGCCGGCGGCGCGCGCGCCGGCGAGCACATTGACGGTGCCGAGCACGTTGGTCTCCGCGTAGCTCGCAGGTGCATGGTACGAGTACGGGACGGCGATGAGCGCCGCCAAGTGGAAGACGATCTCGCGGCCCGCGCACAGCGTCGCCATCTGGTGGGCGTCGCGTACGTCGCCGCGCATGATTTGGGCCGCGGCCTTGACGTCGTGGGGCAAATCGTCAAGCCACCCGCAGGAATCGAACGAATTGTACTGGGCGAGCGCGGTGACGTGCGCGCCGGCCCGCACCAACGCCTCGGTCAGATGCGAGCCGATGAAGCCGTCGGCCCCGGTGACCAGGGCTTTCTTTCCGGTCCAGTTCATTCGATTTCAATAATGACGGTGGGCGCCGGCCGGCGCGTCGTCGTAGACGCCACGCTACCGCACTCCGGGTGAAGGGCCTCGCCCGGAGTGCAGAAGACGGATCTGGACGAGGCCGCCGCTTCGCTCAGGAGTACGCGGCGACAGCCTCGAGGGGCAGGCGGATCCGGACCTGCCGGCCCAGCAATTCAAGAAGGATGACGACGCGCCGGTCGTCGTCGATACATTCGAAAATGCCGATCCCATCGCACAACGCGCCCGAATCGACGCGGACCTGATCGCCGCGTTTGAAGGGAACCTCGGGCTGCATGACCATCATTCCGTTCTCGTCTTCGCGCGAGCGAAGCTCGGCGACGATCTCGGACGGCACCGGCACCGGCCGGTCGCCGGCGCACACCAGTTGAGAGATGCCGAACGTCGAGCGAATCGCGCGCCAACGCGAGCGCGCCGGATCGATGCCGACGAACAG
>JASMAE010000293.1 GCA_030754475.1 Rhodospirillales bacterium | reverse complement strand
TGAATCCCGGTCGATAGGCAACGTCGGCGACGGGGTTTCGCGTACCCCATTCCCTGGCGGCCCGTCCGCGATGGCGGCCCCGGCGGTCGGGCCACGCGCCGCGATGTCGAGTTGCGGCGCGACGATCGTCGCGTCGATCACGACGCCGGCGACGAGGCCGGTAATTCCTCCGATGACCACGTTGCGCATCGTTCGCTCCGGCGCCCGCAACCGCTTCTACGGGGCGCGTGTTCCGGTTTTCTTTTGGCAGGGATTGGGAACGGGCGCAACCGGTGCTCGCGTCCGCAAGCACTCCTGGGGGTGCGGCGAGGTGCGATTCCACGTAAGTGGATAACGCTCTAGACTTGCGCCGCCGGGCCGATCAGGGAGAGACGCGACATGAACGGGACCGAAGGGACCCGCTGGAACACGATCCTATTTGCCGTCGTCGCCGGTTACATTGCCGCCTTACACGTCGGAAAGCTGCCGCCAGCCATGCCGATCGTGCGCGCCGAGCTGGGTCTCAGCCTGGTGGTCGGCGGTTGGCTGGTCTCAGCCTTCGCGGTGACGGGCTTGGCGCTTGGCATGGTCGCGGGAAGCGTCGCCGACACCATCGGACACAGGCGCCTGACGTTGATCGGCCTTGGCGCGCTTGCGGTGGGCAGCTTCGCCGGAAGCCTTGCGGAAACGGGCCCTTCGCTTCTTGCTTCGCGCCTCGTCGAGGGACTGGGGTTCCTTGCGGTCGCGGTCGCGGTCGCGGCACCTTCGATGGTCGCACATGCCGCGCACGCCGGTGATCGCGCACTCGCGCTCGGTGTGTGGAGCACCAACGTGCCCGCCGGCGTCGCCTTAATGATCGTGGTATCGCCGCTGTTGCTCGGGGGGTCGGGGTGGAGGGGGCTTTGGCAGGTGACGGCGCTCGTGACCGTGATCTGGCTCGTCGTTCTCGCGATGGGCACGCGGCGCGACGTTGACAAGGTCCACCACCGGGCGCGCGACGCATCATTGGCGCGCAACGTTCGGCTGACCGTTTCGACGTTCGGCACGTGGCTTCTCGCACTTTGCTTCGGGCTGTTCACGTTCCAGTGGCTCGCGGTCATGGTCTGGTTGCCGACGTTCCTGATCGAGGAACGCGGAACGGGATCGGCCGCGGCCGCGGTCATGACCGCGGTCGTCGTCGCGGTCAACGTTCCCGGAAACCTGATCGCCGGCTGGTTGCTCCACCGCCGGTTCCCGCGTTGGCTTTTAATGGCGGGCGCGGCGGCCGCGATGGGGTTCGCGGCGGTAGGAATCTTCGATCCCGGCCTATCGGACGGGACTCGCTACGCGCTTTGCCTGGCGTTTTCCGCGTTCGGGGGGATGCCGCCGACCGCGCTCCGGGCCGCGGTCCCTAGCTTCGCGCCCACGGCAGCCCAGATGGGGACGACGAACGGTCTCTTGGTCCAGGGTACCAATCTCGGCAACGTCGCCGGCCCCCCGGCGCTGGCGGCGGTGGTGACCGCCGCGGGGAACTGGGAGAGCGCCGTTGGGTTGATGACGGCCGCGGCCGTCGCCATGACGATCCTCTCGCTCGGTGTCGGCGCGATCAAGCACCGCCAACGCAAAGCCGCAGGCGAATATCGTAGATAGGCCGGCGTACCTCGCAGATAGAGAGAAACGGCGACGCTCCGGAGGAGACGTCGCCGTGATTGCAACCAAGGCCGGCTCGCGGAGCCGCGCTTATCCGCTTTCGCGCAGCCGCCCGTACGAGCCGTTGAGAAGCCGCGGCGGCACCTTGGAGCGCCCCATCACGTCGCTCAGGCGCATGCGCTCGGTAATGACGTCGGCGTGGGTGCCGTTGACGAGCACGGTGGCTGGCCAGAACTGGGCATTGAAGCTGGCCATCGTCGATTCGGTGTAGCCGCCGCAATCCAGCATGGAGATGTAGTCGCCGCGCTTGAGCTCCGGGAACTCGCGCTCCTGGCCGAGCTCGTCGGAGCTGCACAAGGGCCCCACCAGGTCCGCGACCTGGGTCGCCTTGGCGAGCGCATCCTTCACCGGGTACATGGGGAAGTACCAGTGGCAGAAGTTGACCCAGGTGATGATGTTGGAGCTGAGATCGCAATTGATCCAGGTCTTCGTGGGGTGTTTCTTGACGGCACCCACGCGACCGATGGCGACGCCGGCGCTGCCCGAGATCGAGCGCCCGGGCTCCATCTTGAGTTTGGGCAACGGAAAGTCCCGCTTCTTGCACTCGTCCTTGATCGCTTCGCAGACCTCGGTCCCGTAGTCCTCGAAGGTGGCCGCGTTGTCGTTGTCCTGGCGCATCGGGCCGGTGCCGTCGGGGCGGCCGAAGGTCCAGCCGCCGCCGATGTCGATGCACGGTGCGGTCCAGCCGGATTTCTTGCGGATCTCGTCGGTCCACACGATCATCTCGCGCGCCATGACCGCGAAGTCGGACGCCTTGTTGTCCATGCGGCTCAGGTGGTAGTGGAGCTCGATCAGGTTCATGTTCGGCATCTTGTCGATGCGCCCGATCAGCTCCAACGTCTCGTCCATGGTCATGCCCCACTTGTGGGACGCGGCCTGCTCCTGCAAGCTTCCCTCTCCGTGCATGGGCTGGCCGTAGCGGTCCTTGAGATCTTCGAGGATCAGCTTGACGCGGATGCCGAGCGGCACGCCGGTCACGCCCAGGCGCTTGGCGACGGCGTCGATGCGGTCGAGTTCGTCCATGGCGTCGATGTTGATGCACACCTTGTTGGCGACCGCCATCTCGAGCTCGTCGTCCTCTTTGTTGCTGCCGTTCAGCACCATCTTGGACGTGTCCGCGCCGGTGAGCAGCGAGTAGTACATCTCCTGGAGGCCGAAGGCGTCGCCGCCGGCTCCCTCTTGGTTGAAGATGTGGCGCACGGCGAGTTGGTTGGCGCTCTTGTTGGCGAACAGAACCTCCACGTCCGGATAAGCGGCCCGGAAGGCGTCGCGGAAGTGGCGGTAGTTGTGGCGGAACTGGCCTTCGCTAAGTACGAAGAGCGGGGTTCCGAACTTTTCTGCGAGCTCCTGGCAGTCGCAGCCGTCGACCCACAGGTTGCCGTTGTCGCCGACCCCGACGAACTCCGAGAAATGGGTCTTGTACTTGGGATACTTGAGCTGGGTTTCCTGTCTCGCAGGGACGTCGTTCATTGCAAATCCTCCTGGTTCCTGTCGTTTATGTGTTCGCCCCGGCCGGCGATCGCGCGGCCATCGGATGTCGACGCGGCGTGCCGGCGGCCGTTCGGTTCGGCTCGGCGGCCGTTACTGGGCGGCGGCCGCGACCTTGGTGATGCCGATCTTTTCCAACCCCTCGCGGATCTCGGTCAAATGCGGCTCGCCCAGCGAGCGCAGGGGCAGTCTGGGGACGCCGCCCGGCAGGTCGAGAGCGCCCATGGCCGCCTTGACCGATTCGTAAAAGTTGCGCCCGTTCGCGTTCATCAGTTCGGTCAGGAACAGCCCCTTGCGCTGTAGTTCGCGTGCGAGGTCCATCTCGCGCGCCTCGACGATCTCGACGAAGCGGTTCGCATCCGGCTCCATCCAGAAGTTCGGGAAAGCTTCGATGTAGCCCGGACAGCCGAGTTCGATGGCGGCGACGCCGTAGACCCCGGCGGGGCCCAACATGACTCGAATGCGGTCGCCGCAAAGGAGCTGGGTTTTGTAATAATTGTTGAAGTCGAACGAGCTTTCCTTGATGGCGACGATGTTGTCGATGTCGGCGAGACGCGAGACCAGTTCCGGTGTCAACGACGTCTGGTTATACATCGGGATGTTGTACAGCATGATCGGCAGCGCGACCGCGTCCGAGATCGCCTCGTAGTGGGCGATGACGTCGTCCGTGCTCGGCTTGACGAAATACGGCGGCATGATCATTGCGCCGTCGCAGCCCGCCTCCTTGGCGGCTTGCGTCAATTCGATGGCGTCGGGTGTGCGGATCGCGGCGGTCCCCGCGATCACCGGAACGCGTCCGGCGGCGGCGTCGACGCAGACGCCGTAAAGCGTCTTGCGTTCGTCGACCGTCATCGCCCAGAACTCGCCGGTGCAACCGCTGGGCAGCAGGCCGGCGACGCCGTTCTTGATGAAAAGTTCGATGAGGGCGCGGTACTTGGGCTCGTCGAAGTTGCCTTCGGCGTCGAACGGCGTAACCATCGCCGGGATCGAGCCGTGCCAATCGACCGAGTTCTTGTCCATGAATGACGCCTCCCGCGTGGGTAAATGGATCGCCAGCCTTTCGCGCAAGGACAATCGCGCCGCGCGGGCCGGAAACATGTTTCATTCAAGTATGCCCGCATGCCCTGGGTCATGCAACGCCTTTGGACCACGTCCGCGCGGCCGAACGCGCCGTCCCGAGGCCGTTCCGGCGCCGGCGCGGAGGACCGGGACGGCGCGCGGGCGCGCACGCCCATGACGACGAAAGCGGCGGAGAAATCGTGCTGGGGCGCCGTGGTGGTCGCGGTCGTCGCCGGAATGATCGCGGCCAGCCATCTCGGCAAGCTTCCCCCGTCGTTGCCCATGCTACGGGCGGAACTTGGGCTCGATCTCGTGTTCGGCGGCTGGGTGGTCTCGGTCTTCGGCGCCACGGGTGCCGCCCTCGGCCTCGCCGCCGGATCGCTCGCCGATCGCATCGGCCACCGGCGCCTGACCATGATCGGGCTCGGGCTTTTGGCGGCGGGCAGCGCCGGCGGCGGCCTCGCGGACGCAGGCGTGACGCTGCTCGCGAGCCGCTTCGTCGAGGGCTTCGGTTTCCTTTCGATCGCGGTGGCGGCCCCGTCATTGATCGCGACGGCCGTCAAGCGCCGCGACCGCCGGCTCGCGCTCGGGATCTGGAGCGCGTACATGCCGGCGAGCATCACGCTGGTGTTACTGGGGGCACCGGCGCTTCTGTCGACCGCCGGTTGGCGCGGCATCTGGTGGGCGCTGGCGGGCGTCTCCGTTCTTTGGATCGGCGTCGTTGCCTTGGCCGCGCCAGCGCCGCGATCCGCCGATTCGAGGCCGCCGGCGTCGCTGGTTCACAACGTCCGGCTGACGATCGGGCAACCGGGTCCTTGGCTGCTCGCGGTCTGTTTTCCGCTCTACACGCTTCAATGGATGGCGTTGATGGTCTGGCTACCGACCTTCCTGGTCGAGGAGCGCGCGATGGGCCTCGCGGCCGCGGCCGCGTTGAGCGCTTTGGTGGTGGCGGTCAACGTGCCGGGAAATATCGTTGCCGGCTGGCTCATGCGCCGCGGTGCTCGGCACTGGATTCTCATCGCGATCGGCGCCGCGGCCATGGGGGCCTCGGCGCTCGGAATCTTCTCGCCTGCGCTGTCGGACGGTCTTCGCTACGGGCTGTGCCTTGCGTTTTCGGGACTCGGCGGGTTCCTTCCGGCCGCGGTGCTTTCGGGTGCGCCCGTGTTCTCGCCGAGCCCGGACCAGCTCGGTACGACGAACGGGCTGTTGATGCAGGGATCCAATCTCGGTCAGTTCGTCGGCCCGCCCGCACTCGCGGCCGTCGTGACGGCGTCCGGGTCGTGGAACAGCGTGGCCTGGCTCATGTGCGGAGCCGCCACGGCGGCCGTGGTTCTCGCGGGCTTCGTGCGTGTGATCGAGAACCGGCTTGCGCTCGCCCGCGCTTGAGCGCGGGTCGGCGAACGCGCCCTTAGACCAAAACGTTGTCGGTCGGAATCGCGTAGGCGCGATCCGCTTTAGTGTCCGCTCAAACGGGACCTCAGGAATTCGAGAGTGCGCGTATGCGCGAGCTCGGCCGCGCCACGGTCGTAGTGCTTGCCGCCGACGCGCGCAAAGGCGTGGTCGTTGCCCTCGTAATCGTGCAGCGTGACTTCGGGGTTGGAATCGAGCGCCGCGTGCATGGCGGCCTGCTCTTCGGCGGGCACGAACTCGTCGGCAGTGGCGATGTGAAGCGTCACCGGCGCGCGCACCGTTTCGTTCAGATAGCCTGCGAGGGCGACCCCGTAGTAGCCGACGGCGGCGTCCAGGGACGTCCGCGTCGCCGTGAGGAAGGCGAGCCGGCCGCCGAGGCAGAACCCGACCGCGCCGACCTTGCCGTCACAGGCGTCTAGCCCGCGAAGCGCATCGATGGTGCTGGCGATGTCGTCGACGCCCTTATCCACGTCGAATCCCTGGAACAGCTCGAACCGCCCGCGCCTATTTCGCGTCGGTTCGGTCGGTGATCTGGATGCCCGGTTCTTGCCGCCAGAACAAATCGGGACAAAGGGCGGCGAACCCTTCTCCCGCGAGCCAATCGGCGAGGCCCCGCATCACCTCATTGACGCCGAAGATTTCCTGGATGACGACGATTCCGGGGGCTTTGCCCGCGCGCGGCGTCGCGAGATAGCCCGCGAATTCGCCGCCGTCCGCGGCCTTGATGGTGATGTCCTGGGCGCTCATCCGATTCCTCGCTCGATCGCGTCGTCGTTCATCCGGCTGCCGCGGCATGATGCGCCGGTTTCGGTCCATCCTATTACGAACCGGATCGGGGTTTCGGCACCCCTGGAGGACGCGCCGGGGTGATGAGACGCGCGCATCGCGTGGGGCGCGCGGGCAACGCGGCCGCGAGCGACAAGGCGGCGGCGCCGAGCGGCCTCGGGTGGCCGAACCTAACGGATGTAGCCCGCCCACCGCGGAAGGGAGAGGCTGAGCTCGGGAACGTAGGTGATAAGGATCAGGACCACCACCATGGAGACCCACGGCCAGAACAAGCGCTTGGTCACCTGCATTATCGAGCGCTCGGCGATAGTCGAGACCACGAACACCGTCGCCCCGATCGGCGGCGTAATCATGCCGATCACCAGGTTGAAGACCATCACCAGGCAGAAGTGGATCGGGTCGATCCCGAAGCCCTGGGCGATCGGCAGCAGGACCGGGCTCAAGACCAGGATGTAGACCAGGCTTTCGCCGAAACACCCGAGTGCGAGGAAGATAAAGTTGATCAGAAGCAGGAACGTCCACGGCTGCGAGACCACCGAGTTGATCCATGTGGTCAGCAACTCTGGGACACCCGCGATTGCGATCAGGAAGCCAAAGATGTTGCCGGCCCCGACCAGAAGCAAGATCCCGCAACTGTACCCCGCCGCGCGCAACATGATCCCGGGAATGTCCTTGAACTTGAGGTCCTTGTACACGTAGAGACCGACGAACAAGCCGTACCACGCGGCGACCGCCGCCGCCTCGGTGGGCGTGAAGATGCCGAATAGGATGCCGCCGAGGATGATCACAGCCATTCCGAGCGCCGGAATGGCGTAGAAGAACGTGCGAACCAGGCGCACCACGCTGAACGGTTCGGGGTCGCGGTATTGAGGGCCGCCGCGCTTGGCGTGAATGTAGGCGACGATGGAGAGCGCGGGCACGGTCAGAAGTCCCGGAAGCACGCCCGAGAGGAACATGGCCCCGACGGACAGGTCGTTGATCACCGCGATCAGCACCATCATCAAACTCGGCGGCACGATCTGGGCATGGCTGCCGGCGGTGGCGATGATGCCAAGCGCGAAGTCGACGTCGTATTTCCGCTTTTTCAGCTCTGGCGTCAGGATGGCCGCGATCGCCGCGGTGTCGGCGCTTCCCGAGCCCGACATGGCGGCCAGACCGGTGGCGGCGAAGATCGCGACCTGAAGCAGGCTTCCCGTGATCCAACCGACGGCCGCGGTGGCGAAATCGACGATCCGGC
>JASMAE010000292.1 GCA_030754475.1 Rhodospirillales bacterium | reverse complement strand
CGTGGTCGGGGGCGCGGAGATGACCGGAGCGGCCAGGCTCGCCGCCCAGGGCGCGCGGCGAATCGGGGCCGGACTGGTCACCGTCGCGGCCCCACCGGCGTCCTTCGCCGTTTATGCCGGCGGCGCGCCTGGAACCCTGGTGAAACCGGTCGCCGACGCGCGCGCCTTCGCGGACCTCCTGCAAGACAAGCGCAAGAACGCGGTCCTCATCGGACCCGGTGCCGGGGTGACGGACGAGACCCGCGCCATGGCGCTGGCGGCATTGACCGCGGGCAGGGCCTGCGTGCTCGACGCCGATGCGTTGAGCGTATTCGGCGGGAACCCAACCGCGCTCTTCGACGCCATAACGTCTGCGCCTTGCGTGCTGACACCGCACGATGGTGAGTTCGCTCGCGTGTTCGGATCCACAATCCAGGCGGCCGGCGGGCGGTTGGCGCGCGCGCGCGCGGCGGCCGAACGTTCCGGCGCGGTCATGCTGCTTAAGGGCTCGGACACCGTGATCGCGGACGCGCGCGGGCGCGCGGCGATCAACGAGGGCGCGCCGCCCGAACTGGCGACGGCGGGTTCGGGCGACGTGCTCGCCGGAATGATCCTGGGGCTGTTGGCGCAAGGGATGGGCGTGTTCGACGCGGCTGCGGCTGCGGCGTGGCTTCACGGAGCGGCCGCCGTGGAGTTCGGCCCAGGCCTGATCGCCGAGGACGTCTACCAGTCGTTGCCGAGGGTGCTTCGCCGGTTGCGGGCAACGCATGAGCCGCGGCCTTGAAATCGGTTGAGATCGTGCCGAAATCATGGGTATCGGGCTGAAGTGATCGACGACATGAACGAGGACGACAAGGCCGGATTCCTGGACCGGACGCTCAACAACCTGCGCAACGCCTGGCAGGCGATCGCGGGCTCGGCCTACGACGAATCGACCGCGAGCCTGCGGCCCGACCTGCCGGAAGCGGACACGGCGGCGCTCTTGAAGCAGATGCGTGCCTGCCTCGATTCGCGGGGCGGCGAGGTTTCGGCCCGCGCCCGGGCGGCGGCGCTGGGTCGCGCTTATCTCGCCCTCGACGCGACGGGGCGCGAGCGGTTTCTCGATCTGCTGGCGAGTGAGTTCGACGTGGATCACGCGGCCGTCGACCGGGCCGTCGATGCGCTTCGTGGCGCCCGGGGCGACGCGGCGCGCGAGGCCGCCGAAAACGCCCTGCGCGCGGCGCTGGCACCGCCGCGAATCGAGCTCGCAACGCGCTTCAACGCCCTTCCCGAGGGGGTCAAGTTCCTCGTGGACATGCGCGCGGAGCTGATGCGGATCGCCGGTCCAAACCTGCGCCTTCGCGCGTTGGAGCGCGATCTCAAGAGCCTTCTCACCACTTGGTTCGACGTGGATTTCCTGGAACTCCGGCGGATCACGTGGGAGAGCGCGTCGGCGGCCGTGCTCGAGAAGCTGATCGCCTACGAGGCGGTGCACGCGATCCGCGACTGGGACGATCTCAAGGACCGGCTCGATTCGGACCGCCGCTGCTTCGCCTTTTTCCATCCGCGAATGCCGGACGAGCCCTTGATCTTCGTTGAGGTGGCGCTCGTCCACGGCATGGCCGACGACATTCAGACGCTTCTCGACGAGACCACGCCCGTCGAGGACGCGGCCCGCGCGGACACGGCCGTCTTCTATTCCATCTCCAACGCCCAGAGTGGGCTCGACGGGATCAATCTTGGAAACTTCCTCATCAAGCGGGTGGTCGACGAACTGACGCGCGAGTTCGAGGGCCTCACCACCTTCGCGACCCTCTCGCCGATCCCGGGATTCCGGGCGTGGCTCGACAAACGGTTGGCGAACGGCGCCGACGAGCTTCTGCGACCCGGCGAAGAGAAGACCATCCTCGCGGTCGCCGGGGGCGCCAACGATGCCCCTGCCGCGCTGAGATCATTAATCGCGAATCCCGACTGGCCCGCGGACAAGGCGGTCGCGCGGGCGCTCCGCAAGCCCTTGAAGCGTCTTTGCGCGCACTACCTGATTCGCGAACGCCGGTCCGACAATTGCGCGCGCGACCCCGTCGCGCATTTCCATTTGCGCAACGGCGCGCGCATGGAGCGATTGAACTGGCTGGGCGACCGGTCGCGAATCGGGCTCGAGCGTTCGGCCGGCATGATGCTTAACTACGTCTACGACCTTAGCGAGATCGAATCGAACCACGAAGCCTATACTACCGATGGGCGAATCACGGTCGCCTCGGCCGTCAAGAGCCTGCTCAAGCCGTGATTCCCGGCCCTCGTTCGGCACGGGCTTCCACTTGATTGACACGGCATTCGATG
>JASMAE010000291.1 GCA_030754475.1 Rhodospirillales bacterium | reverse complement strand
CGGCGCCGGATTCAAGCGCGTGGCGTTGGTCACGGAGTCCCGGGCCGGGGCCTTGAACGCGCCGACGGTGGAAAAGAAGGCGCAATAGCCGCCATGGGCCGAAGCGTCGCATTGTCGGCCATTCTGCACGTCGCCATCGTTGCGTTCGCGTACTTCGGCATTCCCATCCTGCACAGCCCGCCGGTGGTGAGCGACGTTCCGATAATTGTGGAACTCGTCGTCGTGGCCGAGGACACCAACCAACCGCCGCCCGCGCCCGAACCGGAGGAATCGAAGCCGGAGGAAAAGCCGCCCCCGCCACCTCCGCCACCTCCGTCGCCAGAGCCTCCGCCGCCACCGCCGCCGCCAGAGCCCGAACCTGCGCCCGAGCCCGAGCCCGAAGTCGCGGCGCTGCCGCCGGCACCACTTGAGCCCAAGCCGAAGGCGAAGCCCAAGCCGCAACCCAAGACCGAACCGCCGCCGCGTCTGCTCGAAGGCGTCAAACCGAGGCGCAAGTCGAAGCCGCCGGATCCCTTCGCCTCCGTCCTGAAGACGGTGGCCGAGCTGAAGCGAGAGGCGCCGTCGCCGAAGCGCGAGGAAGAGAAGAAGAAGGAAGAGGCGAAGCCCGTCCCCTTCGATCAGCAGATCGCGCAGGCGCTGGCGGCGCGGCCGCGGTCATTCGACGCCACTCGGCCGCTTACCATCAGCGAGATCGACCTGGTGCGGCGCCAGATCGCGGAGTGCTGGAATCTGCCGGCGGGCGCGAAGGACGCCCAAGATCTGATCATCGAGATCTCGCTTTCGATGAACCCGGACGGAACCGTGCGCGACGCCCGTATTCGCGACCACGGACGCATGAACCGCGATCCGTTCTTCCGTGCCGCCGCCGAAAGCGCCTACCGGGCCGTCCTCAATCCGAATTGCAGCCCGCTGAAACTGCCCCTGGACAAGTACGAGTATTGGAAGTCTATGGTGCTGACGTTCAATCCCAAGGAGATGTTCGGGGCATGAAGGGTCCGGGAGGGTGCGCCATCGGGCCGATCCGATCGGTGATCGTCGCGTTGATCGCGCTGGCCGCCACGGCGCCGCCCGCCTGGGCGGAGCTCCGGATCGACATCACCCAAGGGCGTGCGGAGCCGTTGCCGATCGCGATCGCCGAATTCGCCGGGGCGAGCGCCGAGGACGCCCAGTTCGGCCGCGACATCTCACGCGTGGTATCGGCCGATCTCGAGCGCTCGGGGTTGTTTCGGCCGTTGGATGCGCGCGCATTCATTCGGACCGAAGCGTCCGTCGACGTTCTGCCGCGTTTCGCCGACTGGCGCGTGATCAACGCCCAAGCCCTTGTCCACGGCGTCGCGAACACGCTTGCGGACGGACGTTTGCGCGTCCAGTTCCGGCTTTGGGACGTCGTCGCCGAGCAACAGATGACGGGTTTCGTCTATCAATCTTCGCCCGCCGGGTGGCGACGGCTGGCCCATCTCATCGCCGACGCCGTCTACGAGCGGATCACGGGCGAAACCGGATACTTCGACACCCGAATCGTCTACATCGCCGAACGCGGGCCGAAGAACCGGCGCATCAAGCGCCTGGCCATCATGGATCAGGACGGTGAGAACCACCAATTCCTTACCGACGGAAGCAACCTGGTGCTGACGCCCCGGTTCTCGCCGACGCTTCAGGAGATCACCTATCTGTCGTACTACCGCAATGTTCCGCGCGTCTATCTGTTCAACATCGATACCGGGCGCCAGCAGATCGTCGGCGATTTTCCCGGGATGACTTACGCGCCGCGCTTCTCGCCCAACGGCAAGCAGGTGATCATGAGCATGTCCAAGGACGGCAATTCGGAAATCTTCGCCATGGACATACGAACGGACGAGATCGTTCAACTCACCCATCACTCGGCGATCGACACCTCGCCCGGCTATTCGCCCGACGGCGAGCGCGTGGTGTTCAACTCCGATCGTGGCGGAGCCCAGCAGCTCTACGTCATGGACGCAGACGGCTCCGACGTACGGCGGATCAGCTTTGGCGACGGCCGCTACGCGACTCCCGTTTGGTCGCCGCGGGGTGATCTGATTGCATTCACGAAGATTCACCGCGGCACCTTTTACATCGGCGTGATGCGCCCTGACGGAACCGGCGAGCGCCTGCTGACCGAGGGTTTCCTCGTCGAAGCTCCGACCTGGTCGCCCAACGGGCGGGTCTTGATGTATTTCCGCCAGTGGCCGTCGGACGAGACGGGGAGCGGTAACCGCTCGAAGGTCTATTCCATCGATCTGACCGGACACAACGAGCGCGAGATCATCACCCCGCTCGACGCTTCCGATCCGGCGTGGTCGCCGTCGATTCCGTTTTGATGACGATACGGGGGCCGGATCAGGGTGCGCTTGACGCCCATGGTGGGCCGGTACAGTTACGCTTGATTCCGTTCTGTCCGCGTAATATAGTTGGAATTCCAAATAGTTATTGACACTTGTGGGGCGGAGCCGTATTCGTCCGGTATTCGAACGGTCACTTTGAATCGAGGCGTGATTGGAAAGCGGGTCCGCTGGTCCCCGGGACGATGCGGTGCGTCGCTTCCTCCGCTAAAGGGAAAATGCGTATGATTTTCAGAATTTTCGCCCTGATGGTTGCGGTGGCGTTGGTTTCCGCGTGCGAAACCGCGCCCGATGAAAGTGCTGCGGCGAGCGGCGCAGGCGCTTCCAAGGCGGCTACCTCGTCGACCGGCACCACGTCGGCCGCGACGCCCGCCGCGACGCCCGCCGCGGCGCCGAGCGGGCCGACTGCCGGCAGCCAAGAGGATCTCGTGGCGAACGTCGGGGATCGGGTGTTCTTCGATTTCGACAAGTACAACCTGCAACCCGACGCGCGTGCGACCCTCGAGAAACAGGCGGCCTGGATGAAGCGATTTGCGTCCGTCACGATCTCGATCGAGGGCCATTGCGACGAGCGCGGCACCCGCGAGTACAACCTTGCGCTCGGCGAACGCCGCGCGAATGCCGTCAAGGATTTCCTGGTTGCGCTGGGTGTCAGCCCGAGCCGGGTCAAGACCATATCGTACGGCAAGGAGCGCCCGATCGCTCTCGGCTCCAACGATCAAGCCTGGGAGCAAAATCGCCGCGGCGTGACGGTGGTTACCGGCGGATCGCCCAGCGGCTGATCGCCAGCGGACGATCGCTATTGCGAAATGGCGCCGCCCATCCGTTAGCGAAGCGGATCGGCGGCGCCAAAATTTTGCCTTGAATACCGTTTAAGGTGCGCGCACCGGCCAGCAGCCCAGGGCATTCCCCAAGCCCAGGTCCGCACCCGTGGCGCGTGTCAAGAGACGAAGGAGCGTTCAATGACGCCCAGTTTCCGCGGTCCGATCCGCAACGCCCGAATGAGCCTGAGGCGCGTCTTCGGTACGGCTGCGGTTCTGGCGCTCGTGATCGTCGGCGCATTCGAGGCGCAGGCCCAGGATTCTGATATTGGGCGACTCCTCGATCGCATCGACCGTTTGGAGCGCGACATCCGCACCCTCAATCTTCAGATCGCCCGCGGCGCGACGCCACCGGTTCCGACCGGCGCGGCACGGGCGGCCGGAGCGGCCGCACCGACGACCCAAACCGGGTCCCCAGGAATCGCCCGGCTGGAGCAACGATTCTCGGAGCTCGAAAGCGACATCCGGGCGGCCACCGGCCAACAGGAGGCCCTCATCCACCGTCTGGACGAGACCAACCGGCGCATCGACGAGATCGGAAAGCGTCTCGACAAGCTGGTGGGCGACGTCGATTTCCGCCTCGGGCGGATCGAGAGCGCGGTCGCGGCGCCGGGCGCGTCCGCTTCCGGGCCGCCCCGAATCAACCCCGTCCTGCGGCCGCCGTCGGTCGATGGCGCGGCCGCGCTGCCGGGCGGCCAGGGGTTCGCGACCCCGCCCAAAAACCTCGGAACCGTCCCGCTCTCGGCGCTGGCACCGGGCGCGGCGGAGGGCGCGACGGCCGCTACGCCGCCAGCCGCCGAGACGGCGGGCATCCTTCCCGAGGGCTCACCGAGCGAACGGTACGGATACGCCCGCGGCCTTCTCGTCAAGAACCGCTTCGACCAAGCCGAAAGGGCGCTGCGGGCGTTTTTGGACGCGCATCCGGATCACCAACTGGCAGCCAACGCCCAGTACTGGCTGGGCGAAACCTATTACGTCCGGCGCGACTATCACACCGCGGCGCAGGTTTTCATGGAGAGCTATCAAAAGTACAAGGACGGCCCGAAGGCCCCGGATAGCCTTCTCAAGCTGGGGATGGCGCTCGCCAACGAGGATCGCCAGCGCGAAGCCTGTATCACCTTTGCCGAGCTTGACAAGGCGTTCCCGGGCGCTCCCGCCTACATCAAGGATTCGGCGCTGCGCCAGAAGGAAGGCAGCGGCTGCAATTGAGCGCGAACGCGCGGCCCCGGGGCGGGCGTGCAAAGGCGCCGGCGCCGCGCCGCGAATTGGCCGTATCCGAGCGCCTATTCGCGGCATTGATGGATCCGCTCGGACTCTTTGAGGCGGCGCCTGCGCTCGCCGTCGGCGTTTCCGGCGGCGCCGATAGCGTCGCACTCATCT
>JASMAE010000290.1 GCA_030754475.1 Rhodospirillales bacterium | reverse complement strand
ACCAGGCGGTCGCGTGGAAGGGGCGGATCGACGTCCTCGTCAACAACGCGGCAGTACAGTTGTGGGCCGGCGTCGACGACCCGCTTTCGCAGTGGGACGAGATATTCGACACCACGATGCGCGTGAACTTGCTCGCGATGGCGCGCCTGACCCGCGAAGCCGTACTCCATTTCCGCGATCGCGGCGGCGGCATCATCGTCAGCATCAGCAGCCAAGCGGCGCACCGCGGCGTCACGTCGCCGGAATCTCTGGCCTACGCCGCATCGAAGGCCGGAATCAAGGCCTTCATACAAAGCATTGCGCGGGCGTTCCCCCTCGACGGCGTGCTTGCCTACATCGTCGCGCCGGGCTTGGTCAGGACCGAGATGGCGGAAGACTTCGCGACCCGCAAGGGCGGTGAAGACGCCCTGACCGCCACGCTCGCCATGCGCGAGTGGGTTCCGCCCGAGGATGTCGCCAACTTCGTCGCCTTCCTGGCGACGGGCAAGGCGCGCCATGCTTCCGGCACCACCATCGACATCACCGGGGCCACCTACGTCCGCTGATCCTCGCTCGCCGCGGGCGGGCTCGCGGCGCGCTATTCGTCGACGCTCTCGAGTGCGATCGGATCGCCGGGCTCGACCGAGGCGAGCAAGCGGACGTCGTCGAGGGCACGGCCCCAGATGTTGGTCGGCGCGGCGAGGCGGATCTCGTCGCCGCTCGAGATGGGCGTCGGTCCGAACTCGATGGCGATGGCGCTGCCTTCCACCCAATAGGCGAGTTCGCCCGCCTCGACCACGTCGCGGGTGTCCGCTTCCCGCTCCACATTGACCGGGGTCGAGAAATACACCTCCTCGCCCCACCGTTGGGCCGACGACGTGAACGGAAGGGCGCCGCAAATCGCGTCCGCCGTCGGCGTGTCGAACACCTCGGCCGTGATCGCGACCGAACCGATCGTCATCTTGAGCTTGCGCATGCCGCGGCGCGCCCCCGCACGATTGCCGCCTTTGCCGACGGCCGCTCGGGCTCAACCGGAGTGGCTGGCCTTGTACGTTTGGATAGCCTTCTTGAGCTCCGAGAATTCCTCGCAGGAGAAGAAGCATATCTTGTCGAGCCGTGCGAGATGCTCCTCCGCCTTCTCCAACTTGCCCATCTGCAGATACAGCTCGCCCAAGTACTCGTGCGCCCCGCGGTGGTCGGGCTTGATCTCGAGCGCGCGGTTGTAGAAGGCGAGCGCCTTGTCGAAATCGCCGAGTTGGCGGTGGCCGTAACCCAAGTAGTTCAGGGCGTCGGCGTGCTTCGGGTCGTCTCGGAGCACGTCTTCGAGGATCGCGATGGCGCGTTTGTAGTCCTTCGCCTGGATCGCCTTCTCAGCGATCGCGTAGGGGCTGTCCTTGGCCGTTGCCGAGGGACTCGACGGCCCGTCGCTGCCTCCCACGGCAAGGACGGCCACCGGTGCAAGCACCAGCGCGGCGGCGAACGCAGCCGCAACGAGGCGGGTGTTGAGATAGAACAACATCATTCCTCCAATCGAGCGGTGATCGAGAGAAAACAACCTTGCGAGGAGTATTATTCCCGCGGACCCTGATTGCATAGGGCGCGCGCAATCCGATCGCGTCACAATTTGGTGACCATCGCGTCAGTAATCGGTGCCCGCGGCGGCGGCTTTCCGGCATTGGGGAGAGCTGATAGGCTTGGCGCCATGTCGTCGATCATGCGTCGCGATCACCCGCAATCCGGAACGAGGGGCGGTCGCCGGACATCGATCGTAGGCCCCGCATGAGCCCGCCATCGGGCGCGGTATGGGCCTATCGGGCCTTCGCGTGGCCGTTCTTGCGCCTTCTCGATCCGGAAACCGCCCATGAGGCGGCCATCCGGGCGTTGCGGTGGGGTTTGGTGCCGCGGCCGAGGCCACGCACCTATGGCGTTCTCGGGTGCACACTGTGGGGACTGGAGTTCGAATCCCCCGTGGGCCTCGCGGCGGGATTTGACAAGGACGCCCAGGTGGTCGACGCCATGCTCGCCCGGAACTTCGGATTCGTCGAGGTGGGAACCGTTACCCCCAGACCCCAGAAGGGAAACCCGCGGCCACGGGTGTTTCGCCTGACCCGGGACGGGGCCGCGATCAATCGCCTTGGGTTCAACAACACGGGCTCGCAGGCGGTGGCCGCACGGCTGGGGGCGCGAAGACGCGCGGGCATCGTCGGCGTCAATATCGGCAGGAACGCCGAGATTGCGGATGCCGTCGCCGATTATCGGGCCGGCGCGCGGTGCTTCGCGCATCTCGCCGACTACCTGGCGATCAACGTCTCCTCGCCCAACACGCCGGGTTTGAGGGCACTTCAGACGCGCGACGCGCTCGAGGAGTTGTTGCGTGCGGTTCGGGACACGCTCGAACGCGAGGGCAGGGCGGGCGCGCTTCCCTTGCTGCTCAAGATCGCGCCGGATCTGGACGCCGAAGAGCTGGACGACGTCGCCGACGTCGCGTTGGCCCAAGGGATCGACGGCATCATCGCCACCAACACGACGCTCGCGCGCCCCGATTCGCTGGTCGAGCAGCGCCGCGACGAGGCCGGCGGCTTAAGCGGGCGTCCGCTCTTTGCCCCCTCGACGGCCGTCCTTGCAGGAATGTACCGGCGGACCGGCGGAAAGGTTCCCCTGATCGGCGTCGGCGGAATCGAGACGGGGCGCGACGCCTACCTGAAGATCCGGGCGGGCGCGTCGCTGGTCCAGCTCTACACCGGAATGATCTATCACGGGCCCGGTCTCGTGGCGTCCATCACCGGCGAGCTGGCGGCCCTCGTGGAGGCGGACGGCTTCGCGAACGTGGCGGATGCCGTCGGCGCCGATCATCGCAGTTGAGATCGCCGATGCCGAACCGGCGAGCTTCAGCTCTCGTCCCTGGATCCGAAGCGCGACTCGAGGATGCGGAAGAAGACGGGTGCGAGAAGCATGATCGCGGACAGTCGGATCAGATGGTGGGTGGAGACGAAGGCCGTGTCGATTCCGAGTGCGAGGCTGATCAACGCCATCTCGGCGAGCCCGCCCGGAGCGAAGGCAAGCAGGAGGGCGGCAAACGACAACCCCGTCAGCTCGGAAATCACGCCCGCGGCGGCCGCGGCGGCCGACATCATCACGATGGCCATCAGGGCGCCGATGGCCATCAGGTTCGCGACGTCGCGGATGCTGAAGCCCGTGAACCGGCAGCCCATGCTGGTGCCGATGAGCACTTGGGCAATGGCGACGAGGATTCCGGGTGGGCTCGCTTCCGTCAGCCCCGCGACGTGGGCGGCTGCGCTGAGCAGCATGGGTCCGATCAGAAACGGGGCTGGTACCCGGGCGAGATTGGCGACCCAGTAGCCGAGGACCGCCGAGACGCCGAGCACGAGGGCGTCGTCGAGGCCGATCGCGTTCGCGGCGGGACCGGGCACGGCGAAACCCGCCGGCTCGTAACCCTGGAACAGCCGGAACCAAAACGGGATCGTGATCACGGTCAACAGCGCGCGGGTGTTGTGGATCAAGGAAATGGTGCGGGCATCGCCCCCCATGGCGGTACCGACCGTATACATGGCGAGGTTGCCGCCTGGCACGGACGAGAAATAGGCGCTCGCCGCGTCGAATCCGAAGCGGCGGCTGAGCAGCATGGAGAACGCGCCCGCCATCAAGGCGGCGTAGAGCAAAAGCGCGGTGACGCTTGGCCACCATGCGGTCAAGTCCGCGAGGGTTTCGGGCGTGAACGCGCTTCCGAGCATCACGCCTAGGATCGGGACCACGACCGCGTTCGAACGGCGCGGCACCTGGACCGGTGCGCCGGCAAGAGCCGCAGCCGTCGTCACCACCGACGCGCCGATCATCCACGGAAGCGGCGCGCGGAAATAGGCGAACAACGCGCCGCCTGCGGCGCCCAGTCCCACAGCCAGAGCGACGCGCACGGCGAGCGAGCGCGTCAGCGACGGCGGAACCGGCAACGGTTCGTTCCCCCCGTCACGGCAGATATTGTTCGTTGATGATCCGCTGTTCCAGGTTGTGTTCGGGATCGAACAGCAGGACCGGCATCACCGTGGCATCCTCGCGGACCACGACGCGGGCGATGTCCCGGACCTCCGTGTAATCGGCGACTGCGCTCACTGAGCGCTCGCCCGGCTCAAACACGTCGAAAGTGATCGCGGTGGTATGGGGCAGCAAGGCACCGCGCCAGCGGCGCGGACGAAACGGGCTGATGGGTGTCAGCGCGAGCACGCCAGCGCCGATCGGGATGATGGGTCCGTAGGCCGACAAATTGTAGGCGGTGCTGCCGGCAGGCGTGGAGACCAGGACCCCGTCGCAGATCATTTCCGGGATCCGGACGAGGCTATCTTCGCTGATTCGCAACTTGGCCGCAAGGCGCGTCTGGCGAAAAAGCGAGACCTCGTTGATGGCCAGCGCCCGGCGCGTCCTTCCGTGAATGTCGATCGCGGTCATGCGCAACGGTCGAAGCCGGATGGGCTCAGACCGCGCGAGCCGTTCGAGAATCGCTTCCTCGGAAAAGACGTTCATGAGGAACCCCACGGATCCCCGATTCATGCCGTAGATGGGAATCCCGCGGTGCATGTGCTTGTGCAGGGTCTGAAGCAGGAATCCGTCGCCGCCGATGGCGACGATCAGGTCGGCCTTGGCGGCCGCGACGTTGGGATAGCGGGCCTTCAGGCGCGCGCCGGCCTCGCGAGCCGCTTTCTGCGGAGACGCGACGAACGCGACGGTCTTGAACTTCATTTTCGGTTCCGCCGGTGGGATCACCCGTCATCGGGTGCGCCCGAGTATAGCGAAGGTCCCGGCGGGCGCTACCCGGGGCCGTTGCGGGGCTCAGGTGGGGACCCCCGGATGCCGGTAAAAGTGCCAGAGCAATCGCGCCGCCGCGCTCCGGTACGGACGCCAGCCCTCGGCGATCTCGATCATGCGCGTCCGGTCGGGCCGCTCGTTCAGACCCTTCAGTGCCTGGACGGCGCGTTGCACGGCGAGATCGTCCGCCGGCCAAACGTCGGGCCGGCCAAGGGCGGACAGGAGATAGATGTGCGCCGTCCATGGGCCGATGCCGCTTGCCTGAATGAGATGCTCGATCGCTCGCTCGTCGTCCATGGTCGCCACCGCGCCCAAGTCGATTCGCCCGGCAATGACGTCGGCGGCGAGCGCGAAAAGGGTGCGCGTCTTCTGGTGACTGAGCCCCACCGGGGCGAGCGTCGCGGGATTTCGACGCAACAGCCTTTGTGGCGTTAGCGGGCGGACCTGAGATTCGAGCCGGCCGATAATGGCGCCCGCGGAGGCAGTCGATAGCTGCTGCGCCACGATGATACGTGCAAGGCCCGCGAACCCCGACGGTTGTCGCCGCACGCGGGGAAGCCCGCATTCGGCATAGGCGCGCGCGAGATCGGCATCCCTGCGGCCAAGGGTTTCGAGGGCGGGGCCCAGCGAAGTGTCGGGACGCGGCGTCGCGTCGTCGGGAGCGGGCGTCCGCATGGGGCGTTTCGGACAGCAATCTCAGCGGGCGTTATAGAGGATCTGGTTTTCGATGAGGCCCTTCGAGACGCACTCGGGCGCTCCCGCGCCTTCATTGGAAAGCGGATCGTCGGAGGTGAAGTAGAATATGACGCCGTTGCTGCCCGAAACGCGCCCCTCGAGGTCCGAGTACTCGAGGAAGATACGCCAGACGAAGAGCGCGCGAACGGCGATTGTGGTGACCTCACGCGCTTCTTCAACGGTGACGATGGCGCGTCCCTCCAACAGCGAAAGCCGTGTGACGTTGAAGGTCTCGCCCTGGGTATCCTGGGTGAGGTAGTGGGCCGAATCGGCGGTCGCGTAATCGACATGCTGCGGGCTTTGGTCGCCGGTGTAGCTCCGCATCGTGCGACCGCAGTCGATCAGGTTTCCCGGATCGGTCGATTCGAATTTGACCTCGATGATGTCGGAGCCGTCGTTCTCCTTGACCTCGCGAAAGGTGTCGGACCGAAGGTTGCGAACGAGTCGGTCCCAGACGACGCCGCGGGGCTGTTCCAGCACGATTCGGTTTTCGAGCGCGTACGAAGCGGGCCCTTCGTACGAGACCTGCGCACCGGCAGGCGCCCACCAAAGGACGCCGGCGACAAGCATCGCCGCGGCAACGATTCGGATGGACAACGGACCTCCCTCGGCGGCCACGATCCGAAAAAACGTATCTACTCGGCGGCGCTCCGTCCATCGTCTTCGTGGCCAACGCGCCGCGGCCCGGAGCCGCGAATCGGCTCGCACGTTCAGCCGCCGGTGACGTTCATGTGTCGGGGTACGGTCGGACGGTCCAGGCGGTCGACCACGAAATCGTGACCGCGGGGCTTGCGCTCGATCGCGGTGGCAATGGCTGCCATCAGGGGGGCATCAGATTCGCTTTCGCGCAGCGGCGCGCGCAGATCGGCCGAATCTTCCTGGCCGAGGCACATGTACAGCTTGCCCGTGCAGGTCAGGCGGACGCGGTTGCATCCCTCGCAGAAGTTATGGGTCAGCGGCGTGATGAAACCGATCCGTTGGCCGGTCTCGGCGATGCGGACGTAGTGCGCCGGCCCGCCGGTCCGCTCTTCGACGTCGACCAGCGTCCACCGTCGTTCGAGGCGCTCGCGGAGTGCTGTCAAGGGAAGGAACTGATCCATCTTTTGCGCACCGATCTCGCCCATGGGCATCACCTCGATGAAGGTGAGGTCGAATCCCTCGGCACCGCACCAGCGCACCAGGTCTTCGAATTCGCCGTCGTTGACGCCCTTGAACGCGACGGTGTTGATTTTCACCCTGAGCCCGGCCGCCTTGGCCGCCTCGATTCCTTCGAACACGCGATCCAGTCGGCCCCAGCGGGTGATCGCCAAGAAACGCTCCGGATCGCGGGAATCGAGCGAGATATTGACCCGTTTGATGCCAACGTCGGCGAGTTCTGCCGCGAAACGCGAAAGCTGGCTCGCGTTGGTGGTGAGCGTGAGTTCATCCAACGCGCCGGCGCTGAGATGCCGGCCGAGAGCGCGAAACAAGCTCATGACGTTGCGCCGGACCAGGGGCTCGCCGCCGGTCACCCGCAGCTTGCGAACACCATGGCGGACGAACGCGCCGCACAGCCGATCCAGCTCCTCGAGCGTCAGAATATCGGCCTTCGGCAGAAACGTCATGTCCTCCGCCATGCAGTACACGCAACGGAAATCGCACCGGTCCGTGACCGAGACCCGGAGATAGGTCACCGGGCGGCCAAAAGGATCGACCAACGAGTCTGTACGTTCTTGAGGGACCATGGCGGACGCTTTTTTTCGGCGCTGTCGGTGCCCACAGCATAGCGTCGCGCACGCGCGTTTTCGACCCCAACTTTTCTGTGGGTAATTCCGCCCAAGCGGCCGTCGCGGCTCGCGGCGTGCGAGCGTTTCGGGGTGTCGGTTTCGATCGTACACACTTATTGATCTGTCATATATCATGGCGTAATATACCGGAGCGATAGGTAAGTGACGTCGCGGCGGGCCATATCAGGCCCCTCGGGGCGCGGATGAACTGACTGCGGGGAGCATTGAGCAAATGGACGTTCGAACGCTATGCCTCGGCGTGCTCAACCTCGGCGACGCCAGCGGTTACAAGATCAAGAAGATGTTCGAGGAGGGTCCGTTCGCCCATTTCCACCAGGCGGGCTTCGGCTCCATCTATCCGGCCCTGGGCAGCCTCCACGAGGACGGTTGCGTTAGCTATACCGAGGTGGCGGCCGACCGGCGGCCCGCGAAGAAAGTCTACGCCATCACCGAGAAGGGGCGGACCGCGTTCCGCCAATCGCTTACCAAATGGCCGGCGCCGGACAAGATCCGTTCCGAGTTCGTGTTCATGCTGTTCTTCGCCGACCTCATGGAAGAGGAGCATCTCGGCGCCGTCTACGATGCGTATCTCGCCCATTACCGACACTACGTCGAACAGATCCGCGGAGTCGATTCGGCGGGCATCTCGCCGGGCCGACTCTTTGCCCGCGGTTTCGGCCTAGCCTTCTACGAAGCGGCCGTCAAATACTTGGAGTCGAACCGATCGCTTCTCCTCGATGAGCGAGGCGAAGCGCCCGGGCGCAAGACGGGCACTGACAAATGAAACGCTCGTTCCTTGTCGCTGGGACGCTCGCCTTGGGCGTTGCCGGTTGGATCATGTCGGGCCAGTTCGGCGGTTCCGAGGTGCGCCCGCCCCCATCGGTGGTGAAGGCGAGCGCGACCCCATCCGTCTTCGAGGTTCAGGTGAAGACCTCGGTCGCGCGCGAGCGCGTCAAGGAGATCGTGTTGTTCGCCAGCACGGAAGCCGACCGGGCGGTGCTGGTCCGGGCCGAGACCGCCGGGCGCGTGACGACGCTCGGCGCCGCGAAGGGGGACCGGGTCAAAAGAGGCGACGTCATCGTCCGAATCGCCACGGAGGATCGCAAGGCACGCCTCGCCGAGGCGGAAGCGCGCCTCGCCCATTACACACTCGCCTACGACGCCGCCCAAAAGCTGTCGGAAAAAGAGTTTCGCTCCCGCGTCCAATTGGCCGAAGCCCGCTCGCAGCTCGAAGCGGCGAACGCGGCGCTGGCAGCAATTCGCAACGACATCGAGCACACGGTGATTCGCGTGCCGTTCGACGGGATTCTCGAGGATTTGGCGGTGGAGATCGGCGATTATCTGGGCGTCGGTGACGGGGTCGCCCGGATCGTCGATCTCGACCCCATCCTGATCGTCGCCGAGGTCTCCGAACGCGAGGTCGGCCTCGTAAAAACGGAATCGCCGGCAAGCGCGCGGCTGGTCACCGGACAAGAGGTGGCCGGAGCGGTTCGCTTCGTCGCGCGGGTCGGGGCGGCGCCGACCCGGACGTTTCGCGTCGAGGTGGCGGTGGACAACCCGGCGCTCGTGATCGGCGAAGGCTTGACGGCCGAGTTGTGGCTCACTACCGGACGCGTGCGCGCGCACCGGGTCTCGCCGGCGGTGCTGACTCTTTCCGAGGACGGCGTTCTCGGAATCAAGATCGTGGGACCAGACGACAAGATCGTCTTCCACCCGGTCGACATCGTCGTCGACACCCCGGACGGCGTCTGGTTGGCGGGTCTCCCCGAACGCGTCGACGTGGTGACCGTGGGGCACGAATTCGTCCGCGCCGGTCAAATCGTCCGGCCACGCTTCGAGGAGACGTCCCCGCCCGGGGCTGGGAGCGGTGGCGATGATGCGGTTCGCTCGCCCGAAGGACGTGGGGCGGAATCGTGAATTCCTTGATCGATTCCGCGTTAGGCCGTTCGCGAACGATCATCGCTACGCTTTTGCTCGTTCTGGTCAGCGGGACCGTGGCCTACATCGAGATTCCCAAGGAATCGGATCCCGACATCAGCATTCCCATCATCTACGTGCGCCTGAACTTCGATGGCATCTCGCCCGAGGACTCCGAACGGCTCTTGATCCGGCCCATGGAAGAAGAGTTGCGGGTGATCGAGGGCGTCAAGGAAATGCGCTCGTCGGGCTACGAAGGCGGCGGAAGCGTCGTCCTCGAGTTCGAGGCGGGGTTCGACGCCGACGCCGCCATGGACGACGTGCGCGAAAAGGTCGACTTCGTAAAGCCCGATCTTCCGGACGGGGCGGACGAACCGACGGTGCACGAGGTCAACATCTCTCTGTTCCCGGTCCTCGTCGTAATTCTGTCGGGCGAGGTCCCGGAACGGACGCTCTTGCGGCTCGCGCGCGAGCTCAGGGATGCCGTCGAGGGTATCTCCAGCGTTCTCGCGGCCGAGATCGCCGGCGATCGCGAGGATCTGGTGGAGGTGATCGTCGATCCGATCCGAATCGAGAGCTACGGCCTTGCAGCCAACGAGGCCATCGCCGCCGTCCGCAACAGCAACTTGGTCGTCGCGGCGGGAACCCAGGATACCGGCCGGGGCCGGTTCTCGATCAAGGTCCCGGGGTTGTTCGAGGCGGTCGAGGACATCCTGGACATGCCGCTCGTGGTCCGGGGCGACGCCGTGGTCACCGTTCGCGACATCGCCGAGGTTCGCAGCGCGTTCAAGGACGCGCAAGGGTTCGCGCGCGCCGAAGGCCGCCCAGCCGTGGCGCTCGAGGTCTCGAAGCGCGCGGGCGAGAACATCATCGAAACCATCGAGCGTGTCCGCGCCGTCGTCGAGGCCGAACGCGCAGCCTGGCCGGAACCCTTGCGCCAGACGGTCGCCGTGACCTTTTCCCAGGACAAGTCCGACGACGTCCGCATCGTGCTGGGCGATCTCAAGAACAACGTGATCAGCGCCGTGCTGCTGGTGATGATCGTGGTGGTCGCGGCGCTCGGCTGGCGCACCGGCGGCTTGGTGGGCGTCGCCATCCCCGGCTCCTTTCTGACCGGTATCCTGGTGCTGGCGGTGCTGGGGCTGACGATCAACATCGTCGTCCTGTTCTCCCTGATCCTCGCGGTCGGGATGTTGGTGGATGGCGCGATCGTGGTTACCGAGTACGCCGACCGCAAGATGTGCGAAGGCGAGCCCCGAGGGACCGCCTACGCGCTGGCCGCCAAACGCATGGCTTGGCCCATCACGGCGTCGACCGCGACGACTTTGGCCGCGTTCATGCCGTTGCTGTTTTGGCCCGGCGTCGTCGGCGAGTTCATGGTGTTCCTGCCCATCACCTTGCTGGCGACGTTGAGCGCCTCGCTCTTGATGGCGCTCATCTTCATTCCCACCTTGGGCGCGCAGATCGGGCGACCGGGGACCACGGATCCGGAGGCCATGCGGGCGCTCGCCGCGGCTGAGAGCGGCGCGCTCGGCGATCTCGGCGGCGCGACGGGCGCCTATGTGCGCGGGCTCGGCTTCTTGCTGCGCCATCCCGCAAAGGTGGTGACGCTGGCCTTGGCGTTGCTCGTCGGGGTGCAGTGGTTCTACGCCGCCCAGGGCAACGGCATCGAGTTCTTTCCCGACGTGGAACCCGACTTCGCGAAGGTTCAAGTTCGGGCGCGCGGCAACCTGTCGGTTCTCGAGAAGGACGGGATCATGCGCGAAGTCGAGCGGCGCGTGCTCGAGGTATCGGGGTTCGACAGCGTCTATGCGCGGACCGGCACGCCCGAGAACTCGCAGGAGGCCGCGGACATCATCGGCAGCATCTCCCTGGAGCTCGCCGACTGGCGCTCGCGGCGTCCGGCGCGCGAGATCATGGCCGAGATCAAGGACCGCACCGCCGACCTCGCCGGGATCTACGTGGACGTGCGCAAGCAGGAACAAGGGCCACCGGTGGGAAAGCCAATCCAGCTCGAACTCAGTTCGCGGTATCCGGATCTCTTGCCTGCGGCGGTGGAGACCATATTGGCGGGACTGATGGGGATCGACGCTCTCATTAACGTCGAGGATTCGCGCCCTCTTCCGGGAATCGATTGGGAAATGAGGGTGGATCGCGCGCAGGCCGCGAAGTTCGGCGCCGATGTCGCCGGCATCGGACACGCCGTGCGCCTCGTGACCACCGGCATAAAGCTCGGCGAGTACCGTCCCGAATCGAGTGATGACGAGGTGGAAATCCGCGTCCGCTACCCAAGCGCGTACCGCAACATCGAACAGCTCGACCACATCCGGTTGAAGACGAACGAAGGGCTCGTACCGATCGCCAACTTCGTCTCGCGCACGCCGCGGCCGCGGGTCGGCACCATCCGGCGCGTCGACGGCAAACGGGTCATGACGGTCAAGGCCGATGTTGCCGAGGGCGTTCTTGCCGACGACAAGGTTCGCGAGATTCAGGCGTGGCTTCCGTCGGCGAACCTGGACTCCCGCATCGATGTGACGTTCAAGGGTGAGGATGAGGAGCAAAAGAAGGCCGAGGCGTTCCTGCTCAAGGCTTTCGCCGTGGCGCTGAGCATCATGGCGATCATCCTGGTGACCCAGTTCAACAGCTTCTATTCGGCCTTCCTGATCCTCTCCGCCGTGGTCATGTCCACGATCGGCGTCATGATCGGGCTTTTGGTGATAGGCCAGCCCTTCGGCATCGTGATGAGCGGCATCGGTGTCATTGCCCTCGCCGGCATCGTCGTCAACAACAACATCGTGCTCATCGACACCTTCGATCGCCTAATGGAGAAGACCGGAAACGTCCGCGAGGCGATCTTGCGAACCGGCGCCCAGCGCATGCGCCCGGTGTTGTTGACGACCGTGACGACGATCCTCGGCCTCATGCCCATGGTCCTCGGCGTCAACATCAACTTCGTAACCCGCGAGGTCCTCGTCGGAGCGCCATCCTCGCAGTGGTGGCACCAGCTCTCGGCGGCGATCGTCTTCGGCCTCGGCTTCGCCACCTTGCTTACGCTCGTGGTGACGCCGAGCGCCTTGATGCTGCGCGGGAACTTGGGTGCATGGCGACGGCGCCGGAATCAAGCGCGCTCGCCGCTGCGCGTAGACGCGCACGCCGGCGACTAGCGCACGATCCCCTTTGGTAGGCTCCAGCCCGCACCCCGCCCGGTCGCGTACGCAATGGTACGCTTGGGGCGGCCGGACGAGGGTGCGGGCCGGTGCGAATCCACTTGAGTGGATGACGATCTAGGGGGGTGGCGGTTGCCCTCGGCGGGCGGGCCCAATCATCGCGTTTGCGGACACGGCGCAAAAGGCCTCCGCTCATATGGTTCAATCTGGTCGGAGTGTGCTCACTCTCAGGGTTGGGTCGCCGCGGGGTCCTTCTTTTCGGTAGCCGCGATCGGCGACGCGGCGAGTCCGATTCGCTTTTGCCGCCGATAGGATCGGATGCTGAACGGAATGGTGACGACGTAGACCGAGAGCACGACCGACAGCGTCGACCACGGCGCGCTCACCAGCGCCGCCGCGAACAGCCCGACCAGAAGCATCACCGGCAGCACCCAATGATGCGGCACGCGCACCTTTTTGAACGAGTACGTGGGGATCGGGCTGACGAGAAGCGCCGAAATGGTGATGATCGCGGCCGAGACGACGAACGGGTTCTTGAAGGCGTCCGTTCCGAATTCGAACGACAGAATCATGGGCGCGAGCACGAGACCGGCGCCCATGGGCGAAGGAACGCCGGAGAAGTAATTCACCGTCCACGCGGGCTGGTCGGGCTCGTCGAGGTGGGTGTTGAACCGGGCCAACCGGAGTGCGCAGCAAACGCTGAACAGCAGCACCAGGACCCACCCGATCCTGTCGAAGACCCGCATCGTCCATAGATAAAGCAGCACCGGCGGCGCCACCCCGAAGCAGATGAAATCCGACAGCGAATCCAGTTCGGCGCCGAACTTGCTGGCTCCCTTGAGGATGCGCGCGATGCGCCCGTCGAGCCCGTCGAGGATCGCCGCCACGAGGACCGCGAGGACAGCGTGCTCCCAGCGCTCCTGAAGCCCGAACCGCAGCGCCGAGAGGCCCGCGCACAACGCCAGCAGCGTCAGGATGTTGGGAATCATGCGGTTGAACGGCAGTCCCCTCAGCCGTTCCCGGCGGGGGTGAATCATCATGTCGAGCCGGCCCGCACCTCTCCGCCGCGCGCCGATTCCTGCGCGCGAACGTCGGCGACGACGGTCTCCCCGGCCACCGTCCGCTGGCCGACGGAGACCAGCGGCGCGACGCCTTCGGGAAGGTAAATGTCCACGCGGCTTCCGAACCGGATCAGACCGAATCGCTCTCCGGCGCGAACGCTTTGGCCGATCTTGAGCGCGCAGCGGATGCGCCTCGCAATCAATCCCGCGATCTGGACGCACGCCACGTCCCATCCGTCCGGCGCCGTCACGCGGAAGCCGTTGCGTTCGTTGAGGGCGCTGGCCTTGTCGAGTGACGCGTTGAAGAAGCGCCCCGGCGTGTACTTGAGCGCGGTAACGACACCGTCGCACGGCATCCGGTTTACGTGAACGTCGAAGACGTTCATGAAGATCGAGACCCGCGACCGTGGAGCGTCGTTCAGTGCAAGCTCGTCGGGAGGCGGCGATCGCTCGATGGCCTGGACCACGCCGTCGGCGGGGCTCACGATCAAGTCCTCGCGGGTCGGCGTCACGCGGTCGGGATCGCGAAAGAAATACGCGCACCAAGCCGACAACAATGCGCCGAGCCAGACGAGGTGGCCGTTGACGGCCGCCAGTCCAAGCGTCGCCAGGACCAGCAACCCGACGAACGGCCAGCCCGCGCGATTGATCGGGGGAAAGATGCGACCCAACAAGATTTCGCTGCTCCCAAAGGCCACCGCCCTCGACGATGTGCCTGGGTATCCTAGAGCGGATCGCCATTGATTGGAACCGCGATGCGGCCCCAATCAGGCGTCTGAAT
>JASMAE010000289.1 GCA_030754475.1 Rhodospirillales bacterium | reverse complement strand
CAGATAATCGAAGTAGTAACCGAAGCGCGACGCGATGCCCTTGAAGCGCGCGAGTTCGCCGTCGAAATGGTCGAGGAAACGCGCAAACACGAAAAGACCCGCGCCCCAATTCACCAGGACCCCATCGCCGGTGGCGAACAGGCCGGCGGCCGCGAGCGCGAGCAGCAAGCTCGTCGCGGTCAGGTGATTCGGGGTCGCCGGCGTTCGCGCAATCAGCGGTACGATGGCGCGGGCGACGCGTTGATCCAACGGAACGCTCTTCATGATCGGGGCCGGATCTCGCGGCAAGAGGGAACGACGACAGGGGCGCGGCGGTCCCGGTCGGGGGCGACCGTGCTAGAGCCGCGCGCTCGTGTCAATGGTCGCGGACTTGTTCCGCGGCGCGCCATCGGCGAGAAAGGCGGGCGATGCCACTGATCCTGTCCACGCTATGACCCTTCGGGCCGCCGAGTATCATCGCCGCTTGCTGGTGGCGTGGGTCGATCTGGTCCGGCGCCGAGCCGTGGCCGTCGTGATCGCCGCCGTCTTCATTGCCGCCGCGACCGGCGTCTTTGTCGTGCACGGGTTTCGGATCAATACCGATACCGACGACATGCTGTCTCCCGATCTTCCGTTTCGCCAGCACTCGCGCGCGCTCAGCAAAGCCTTTCCGCAATTCTCCGACAACATCTTGGTGGTGATCGACGCCGACAGTGCGGACCTGGCTGACGACGCGGCGGCGCGGATGGCCGCGCGCCTTCGCGAACGGCCCAATCTGTTCGGAAGCGTGTTCGATCCCGGAGGCAGCCCGTTCCTCCGCCGCAACGGCCTTCTGTTCCTTGAGACGGACGCGCTCAACGACCTCGCCGACCGCCTGGCCGACGCCCAACCGTTCCTTGGAACCCTTTGGCGCGACCCGAGCTTGCGCGGCCTGTTCGACGTCGTCGCGGAAGCCATGGACGAATCCACACTCGGCGACGGGCGTGCCCCCATCGCGATTGCGGACGTCTTGGCGTCCGTCGCCGATGTGGTCGAGGCGGAGGTCGAGGGCCGTTTTCGGCTTCTGTCGTGGCGGGCGTTGATGACGGGGACGCATGGGAATGCCGCCGACCGCCGCCGCGTGATTCTCATCGAGCCGCGCCTCGACTTCGGCTCTCTTCGTCCCGCCGAGAGCGCGATGACGGCGTTGCGGATGCTGATCGCCGAATTGGGCTACGACGACGTCGCCGGCGTGAACGTGCGGCTGACCGGTTCTGCGGCGCTGGCCCACGAAGAACTCAAGAGCGTCGAAGACGGGATGGGCTTGGCGGCCATGCTGTCGCTTTTGCTTGTGGTGGTTCTGCTGTCCGTCGGCCTCGGGTCTGCACAGCTGACGATCGCCACGGTTCTAACCCTTGTTTGCGGCCTTATCGTGACCGCGGGCTTCGCCTTCGCCGTGATCGGCGAACTCAACCTGATCTCGGTCGCGTTCGCGGTTCTCTTTATCGGCCTCAGCGTCGATTTCGGAATCCACTTCGCCCTTCGTTACCGGGAAGCGCTGATCGGCGGAAGGACACATGAAGTGGCTTTGGGCGAGGCCGCGGCGGGGGTCGGCGGCGCTTTGACGCTTTGTGCCGTCGCCGCATCCATCGGATTCTTTTCGTTCTTGCCGACCGATTACCAAGGCTTGGCCGAGCTGGGATTGATTGCAGGCGTTGGAATGTTCGTGGCGCTAGCCGCAAATCTGACGATCCTTCCGGCCGTGATCACGTTGATGCCGCCGCCCGCACCTCCGCCGGCCGCGCGCGACGCCCCGCCCGCCCGCCTATCGCGTGCGATCGAAAACCATCCACGCGTCGTGATCGCCTCGGCGCTGGCCTTGACGCTCGGCGCCGGATTTCTCGTCCCCTGGGCGCGTTTCGACTTCGATCCCCTGAACCTGAAGGACCGCAAGACCGAATCCGTAAGCACCCTGTTCGACCTTATGGCGGACAGCCGGACGAGCCCGTATTCCGCGACTGTGCTGGTGCCCTCGCTGGACGCCGCGGACGCGCTGGCGCGACGCGTCTCCTCGCTCGATCTCGTAGATTCGACGGCGACGCTGTCGGATTACGTGCCCGAGGCCCAGACCGAGAAGCTTGAGATCATCGCCGACATGTCCTTCTTCCTCGCGCCCGCGCTGTCGGACCGCGATGCCAAACCGCCGCCGAGCCCGGACGAGCGCGCCGCGGCGTTACGGCGAGTGCGTGAACGAATCGGCGCGTTCGCGGCGACCAGTCGCGATGTGGCCTCGCGCGCCGCCGCCGAACGACTATCCCGGGCCTTCGACCGCCTCGATGCGAAGGGTGGGAGCGACGGCGGCGCGCTCGCCTCTGTGGAGTGCCGGCTGATCGCACTGTTTCCCGAACGTATCCGCGAGCTCCGCGATTCGCTCGCGGCCGAGCCATTCGTCCGTGCCGATCTTCCGGACGAGATCAGGCGCCGCGCGGTCGCGGCGGACGGCCGCGCCCGGTTGGAGATCTACCCGAAGGAGAACCTCCACGACCGCGAGGCGCTCGAGCGGTTCGTCGGCGCGGTGCGCGCGTTGGCGCCGGACGCGACCGGCTCGCCGGTGGTCATCCTGGAGGCCGGCAACACGGTCGTCGGCGCGGTCCGCGAAGCCGCCGTGCTCGCCTTCTTCGTCATCGCGGCTTTGTTGGGGGTCTTGTTGCGAAGCGTCCGCGATACGTTGTTCGTCTTCGCGCCCCTGGTCGTGGCGGTGCTGCTGACGGTAGCGGCCTCGGTTCTTCTCCGGTTGCCGTTCAATTTCGCCAACGTGATCGTGCTGCCGCTTTTGTTTGGGCTCGGGGTTGCGAATGGGGTGCATCTGGTGCTGCGCGCGCGTGAGGGCGCCGTCGCCGGCGCGGTCATGGGGACAAGCACCCCGCGCGCCGTTGTTTTCAGCGCGCTCACGACCGTCGGGTCGTTCGGAAGCATCGCGCTGTCGTCCCATCCTGGCACCGCCGGCATGGGTGTCCTGTTGACGATCTCGATCGGGTTCACCTTGGTCGCCTCGCTGACCGTGCTGCCGGCACTGATGCGCCTGACTTGGAACGGCA
>JASMAE010000288.1 GCA_030754475.1 Rhodospirillales bacterium | reverse complement strand
GGGGACGTTGATCGAGGTGGTCTTGGAGCCCGGCGGCCAGGCGAAGACCTCGCCTTCGAGATCGACAAGCCCGACCGCGAAGTCGGACGCTTCGTTGACGAAGACCGAGCGCGAGGTGCGCTGCATGGTGATCCGCATCTCATCTGCGATCGCGGTCACCTTGTTGGCGAGGATTTCCAGTAGAACCGGGTTCATTGATGGCCGTCTCTCTGCTTGCCGATGAATCTCAGAGGGTTATTGCGCCGCCTGGCCGGGTAACGCCGTACCTTTCGCTTCGCCGAATTCGGCGCCGACGGCGTCCCGGAGACGCGCGCGTGCCGCGTCCGGATCCGAAAGCGCGTCCGCGAGCGAGCCCAGTCCCGCCTTGGGGATGTTCGGAACAGCGCTCTCGATGATGCGGCGGCGCGTGGAGTGACGGACCGATTTCGGAAGCGCGTAGAGGCGCCGGTTCAGATCGTTCATGGTCGCGTCGTCGAAAACCCGCTCCCACGCCTCGCGCTCGGGCCCAAAGTCGAAGTCGGCGCCGACGTTCTTCTTGACCCGGGCGCCGCGAGCCCGGGCGGTGGCGTTCTCATCGACGGTGCCATCGTCGGCGATCACGACGCCGTAGTCGCGCGCGGCGCCCTCGCGGCTGACGAAGCTGAACAGGACGTCGCGGCGCACCGCGTCCGGATAGCGCAAATAGGGATCGCCGTAACCGGCCGCGCCCTCCATCACCACCGTGATGGTGTCGCCGACGGCCGCCCCAAGCTCTTCGGCCTTGCCCAACTGCCGCTCGCCGGGCTTCCCTTGGTTGAGGAGGAACCGTGGGAGCGTGCCGTGTCTTCCGCCCATCACGCCCCACGAGGGGAACCGCAGGCGGTCGAGACCACGTACTTGGATGGTGCTGCCTTCGCGAAGCACCTCCAGCGTCATGGTCTGACCGACGCCGCCGCGCCAGCATCCCGGCCCGCCTGAATCGGTCGCGATGTCATACTCGATTACGCGAAGCGCGCACTTCCCCTCGATGGTCTCGATCGGATGGTTGTGCATGGTGTTCATGGTGACGTCGCGCCCGTCCACCCCGTCGCCGCCCTTGTACGCACTCATGCCGCCGCGCAAAGACTGGACGATGATGACGCTCGCGGTCTCGCCCTCGGGTCCCGGTTCCGTATACACGATGATCCCGCCCGTGCCGCAGGTGGGGCCGGCCATCAGATCGGGCGCCGCCTTCAAGAGCGCGCCGGTGACCGCGTTGTTAAAGCTCGTCGCCGTGGCGTGGCGCTCGGCAACGGGATCCGGAAATTCGGCGTTGAGCACGGTTCCCGGCGGGTTGGTGGCGGTGATGTCGCGGTAGAGACCCGCGTTCAACGGGATAGTGTCGTCGTGGGTGCGGATGAACGTGGTGATCCGCCGGGTCAGCCAGTTGTGGAGAATACCGGCCGTCGGAACGTTATAGGCGGCCGGAACCTGGGGGTCGGTGCCGGTCAAGTCGAAGTGCAGCTTGCCGTCCGCGACCGTCATCCGAAGGCGCATGCGGATTGGGATGTCGCTCACCAAGTCGTCGTCGATGTAGTCCCAGAAATCGTAGACGCCGTCTGGAAGGCGTCGCAGCACCGCCCGGGCCTTGGCCGCGGAATAATCCTTGCTGACCGATTGGCATTCGATGAACGTGTCGGCGCCGTAAAGCGCGATGGTCTCGGCGACCCGTTTGGCGCCGACTTCCAGGCACCCGAGCGTCGAGTGGATGTCGGCCATGTTGATGTCCGGCAGCCGGCAGTTGGCCTGGAAGATCTTGACGAAGTCCTCGTTCAGCTTGCCCGCCTTGACG
>JASMAE010000287.1 GCA_030754475.1 Rhodospirillales bacterium | reverse complement strand
GAATACGACACGAGAGGTGTGTCTGGATGGCAAGAGAAACGACCAAATGGCCTTCCACACCCTGGCCGATTACCAAAATCATGTCATCGGATGGCTACAAAGGGGATAGAGTTCCCTTGGAGATGGGGCCGTGGTACGATTTCCACGAAGTTGGATGTCATCTGGGGAATGTCGGTGAAGATGCGCGGACCGAAGTCGACGCCCTGCGACGAGCCACGGGAGACTTTCTCGGGGCGATGCGCAAACCGCGCGATCGTCATGCCCAAGTTGCCGCCGACCCGGTTGCGATCCTTGAAGAGGCACTGAGTGGCTATGCCCCCGGGCAAAGGCACGCATCAAGCTGCGTCACGCTTGATCCACGGTGATGGTCAAAGGTGAGTCAGGGAACTCCGGCGGCGCGTCTAAGCCACAAATAATTGTGAGGCGCAAATGAAGTACGTTGCACTGATTATCATATGCTTATATTCCATCACAACTGCTAATGCCGAAGAAATTAAATTAAATTTTGAATGGGGTGATATTCCTAACTGCAGTAGTGGTACGCCCAATGTTGTATCTAATCCAGTTTTTAAATTATCGGCAATACCAGATGGCGCATCATGGGTTTACTTCAACTTAGTAGATTTTCAATCACCCTATAAACATGGTGGAGGATGGGTAGAATTAGACGAAGATCTTCTAATTGAAAGTGGAAAATTTAAATATGATAGTCCTTGTCCGCCTGGTGGATTTCATACCTATCAATGGACTGCATTCTTTACTGACAAAAAAACAACAATTGGTTGGAATGGCAAACCAACAGGTGTAATAAAAGTATTAAAAGCGCAGGAACGGTATCCAGAATAACAAGGATAGTCGATTTTCGATGGGCGTTCGCCCGGGGTTCGAACCAATGTCGGGTCCGCTGGATTGTCCGCTCCGGGTTAGGAGCGGCCATACTGGGGACCGTGCGCCAGAGTCCGCTGTTGGACGCACGGCATGATCCGCTGAATAGCCGACGTTTCGGGCGTTGTTTCGGCCGAATTTCAAACTGAGAAACGACCCGCGCGCGCCCCTTGGCGAAGGCGGCCAAGGGCTGTCATAGTGCGCCACCGAGCGCTGCGAAGGGGAAGGCGGATGCACTGGAGCAGAATGATCACCGTCGTCGACGCCCACGCCGAAGGCGAGGTGGGCCGGGTGGTGGTCGGCGGCGTCCTGCCGCCGCCGGGCGAGACCATGTTCGCCAAGGCGCGTTACCTCGAGAGCGAGGCCGACTGGCTGCGCAAGTTCCTCCTTAACGAGCCGCGCGGAACCGGCACCAGCTGCGCCAACCTAGTGGTGCCGCCGACGCACGCGGACGCCGACGTGGGCTTCATCATCATCGAAGCCAACGAGTATCCGCCGATGTCGGGCTCCAACACCATCTGCACGGCGACGGTGCTGCTCGAGACCGGGATGATCCCCATGACCGAGCCCGAGACCCGGTTCACGATGGAGGCGCCCGGCGGGCTTGTGTATATCACCGCGAGTTGCCGCAATGGGCGGTGCGAGCGGATCAAGTTCGCGAACGTGCCCTGCTTCGTCTGGCACCTCGACCACCCGCTCGAGGTCGAAGGGCTCGGCACGCTTTCCGTGGACGTCGCATACGGCGGCATGGTCTACGCCCTGGCCGACGCGGGCGCGCTCGGCTTCGCCATCACGCCCGACGAGGCGCGCGAGATCGCCGAGACGGGGGTGCGTATCATCGAGGCGGCGGCCGAGCAGATCGAGGTCGTGCACCCCGAAAATCCAGCGATTAACACGGTTTCCGTGGTCGCGATCGCGACACCGGTGGAAGAGGCCGAGCGGGGGCGCAAGATCGGGCGCAACGCCTGCGTCGCGCCGCCCGCCCACATTGACCGCTGTCCCACCGGCACCGCGACGTCGGCCAGGGTCGCGGTCCTGCACGCGCGCGGCCAGCTCGCGCCCGGTGACGTGTTCGAGAACCACTCGATCATAGACACCCGCTTCGAGGCCGAAATCACAGAGATCACAAGCGTTGGCGGCATCCCGGCCGTGGTCCCCTCGGTCGCCGGGCGCGGCTTCGTGATCGGAATCTACCAGTACGGCCTCGACCCCGCGGATCCGTTCCCGGAAGGCTTCCACCTCGACGACGGATCGCGGGCATAGAGCGGGTCGCCGGAGGCGAGTCCGACTGACTGTGATCTGGGCTAGGACGCCGGCTCTCCGGCGTTCACGCCGCCGCGGGTTTTAGCCCGTGAAGGGCCGCGCCGTCACGACGACGGCGTCGCCGTCGGCGTACACACACTCGCCGGGGCGGAAGGTGACGCCTCCGAACTTTACCGCCTCGCCCACCGTGCCGATGCCGTTCTTGAGCGGCCGCCTCGGGTTGGTGCCGATCGCCTTGACGCCGAGTGCGGCGTCGGCGATCTCGTGGGCGTCGCGGACGCAACCGTTGATGATGAGCCCGGCCCAGCCCTTTTCGGCGGCGAGTTGGGCGACGTTGCCGCCGACGAGCGCGCGTCGCTTCGACGCGCCGCCGTCCACCACCAAGACTTTGCCGGCCCCATCGCCGGCCAGCACTTCGCGCAGGTTAAGATTGTCCTCGAAGGTGGCGACGGTGACGATGGTCCCCGAAAAGACGGATTTCGCACCGAAGTCCCGGAACGCGGTCTCGCAGACCGTCGCTTCGTCGCCCATCGCGTCGCAGATGTCCGCCGTCGCCGGCGAGCCTTGTTGTTCTTTGCTCACGCCGTCACCCCATTTTTCGTTGCCTGCCCCGCGCCCGGTCTCGTCCGCGGGCGCCGAGGCGCATTCAACTTATCCCACCATCGGGTGATTGCGAAAGCGCGGTGGCGGACGGTCCAGGTTCTTGCGCCCGTTTTCCGTTTGATGCCTCGCGCGCTTGCACCTCCGATCGCCGGAAAAGAGAGCGTCCGCAGGGAAGCGGCGCGAGCGTCCGGGGAAAAAGGACTCGGAAGCGACCCCGCTCCGACGGGATCGGGCCGCACACAAACCAAGGGAGGAAGCAATCATGACATAGCGTGTTGCATCGGTCGGCGCAGTGGTGCTCGCGGCCTTCGTCGCCAGGGCAAGCGGGGCGGACGAGATCCGAATCGGCTCCGGCGCCGAACTCACCTCGATCGATCCACATTACTGGTCGGGGATTCCGAACGCCCAGATGGGACGGAACATCTTCGATCACCTCGTCCATTTCGAGGAAGGCAAGCTGACCCCGGCGCTCGCGGCCTCGTGGAAGGCGCTCGACGATTTCACCTGGGAGATCAAGCTGCGCGAAGGCGTGAAATGGCACGACGGATCGCCCTTTACCGCGGACGACGTGGTGTTCAACTTCGAGCGCGTCCCGAACACCGGGCTCAAGCAATTCGGCGGGTTCATCGGCAAGAAGGAGATCACCGCGATTGACGCAACGACGTTGCGGATCAAGGCGCCGATCCCCAACCCGAACGTCCCCAACGACCTCGCGCCGTGGGGGTGGTCTCGAAGAAGCACGCCCACGGCGCCGAGGCCCCGGACTTCAATTCCGGCAAGGCGGCGGTCGGCACCGGCCCCCATCGCTTCGTCGAATGGGTCAAGGGTGACCGCGTCGTCTTCGAGGCCAACCCCGACTACTGGAGGGGAAAGCCACCTACGACTAAGGCCGTCTTCAAGCCGATCAAGTCGAGCCCCTCGAGGGTCGCGGCGTTGCTCGCCAGGGACGTGGACTTCATCGACTACGTTCCCACGACCGACATCAAGAAGCTCTCGCAGACGCCCGGGATCCATCTCGCCCAGGCGCCTTCGTGCCGCGTCATATTCCTCTTTCTCGACCAGAGCCTGGAAGCGATCGCCCAGATGCTGACCAAGATCGGTCTTAAGATCGCGGTTCAGGCCATGCCCAAGAGCGTCTATTTCTCGCGCATGGCCAAGCTCGAGTTCAGCTTCGGCATGGTCGCCGATTGTTCGAGCACCGGTGATGCGACGTGGCCCCTCAAAGGCTACTTCCACACCCGCGACACCGGCCTGGGGCTCGGTCTCAACGACATGTCGCGCTACGGCAACGGCCGACTCGACGCGATCATCGTCGAAGCCCTGTCGACGATCGATAACGCCAAGCGCGAAAAGCTCTATCACGAGGCGATGGGGATCGCGATGCGCGACGTCAGCCATATCCCGCTGCACTACCAGGTGAACGCCTGGGCGATGCGCGAGGGCGTGAGCTATAAGGCGCGCGCCGACGAGAAGACGCTGGCGTTCTTCCTCGTCAAGTAACACGGGAAGTTAAGTCGGACGGGCCTTGTCGTCGGGGCCCGTCCGGCGCCTTCTCCGGTCGTCAGCGCGATCTCATGCGCCTGGCGCTCGCGCCGCGCCGGGGGCACCCGTCGGGCGGCCTTCGCGAATGGCGAGATAGGTGCCGGAGATAAAGATAATGGCGCCGCCCACCCACGTCCAGATCGAAGGCATCTCGGCGAAGACCAAGTAGCCGATGATCGCAGCCCAGATGAGACTCGCGAAGTTGAATGGGAGCAGGACGGTGAGATCCGCCTCCTTGATCGCCTGGTTGAGGCACAAATGGACGAGGGTGGCGAACACGGCGATGGGGACGAGCCAACCGAGCTGGACGAGGGTCGGAGTTTGCCAGAACGGGATCGCCGCGATCAACGAGATTGGCGACATGAACAGGGCTCCGTAGAACGTGATGCTGATCGCCGAATCGGTGCGCGTAAGAATCTTGGTGAGGATCATGGTGACGCCCCAACCGAGCGATCCCAGAAGCACCAGGATGGACCCGAGCTCCACCTCGATGACTCCTGGGCGCAGGATGAGCCAGGTTCCCGCGAACCCGATGACGAGCGCCGTGAGGCGCCTGACGCGGATCACCTCGCCCAGCACGATTACCGCGGTCACAGTTGTGAACAACGGCGCCGTGAAGCTGAGTGCCGAGATTTGGGCGAGCGGGATCATGACGAGCGCCATGAAAAAGCACAGCTGGGAGCAGCCGTTGATCAGGCCGCGAAGTGCGTGAAGGCCGAGGCGCGGGGTCCTAAGGTGCCGCAAGCCATGGCGTAGGATCACCGGCGTGAGCATGAGCAAGCTGAAGACGGTGCGAATGAAGTGGATCTCGAACGGATGGAGATCGGCCCCGAGCAAGCGGATCAGGACCATCATGACCGTGGCCATCAATCCGGCGAGCACGATCAACCCTATACCTCTGAGGTTGCCCGGTAATTCGCCGATCCATTTCAGCTGAGCGCGCAAGGGCGGCTTCTCCGTGCGAGCGGGCCGGGGTTCGGCCGCGCCGATTGTGACAGCGATCGGCCGATCAGTCTCGCCCCTGGCGGCGTAAGGCGCCGGCGACGGGGGGTACGTTGCGAAGAACCATGTCCGTGCTCGAGGGTCTTTGGTTCATGCACTTACACCCGACGGCGATCACCCGATCCGCCGAATCGGGCCGCGAGATTTCCGAGATAGCCGCGATCACCGGCCATTCGATCCGGGCCGTCGAAACGATCGTGGATCGCTGCCTGGTTCGCACGTCGAAACTGGTGCGGGCCGTCTCTACCAAGCGCCTGGCGGGGGCCGCGCGTTGACCCCGCAAGGCGATCACCGAACATGATGGTGAACTGGGCCATGGCATCTTTCCAGGCAATTGCCGTTTTCCAGCGGACGCGGGAATGGCGGGTCGCCTGGAACAGCAGCTTCAACGCCGACTCGTTGTTCGAAAAGTTGCCTGGGATTCGATCACGTCGCGAAGCGGGTGGTTCAGGCTCTCCATCGCCATTGTGGTGTAGATCATCTTTCGGATCGTCGGCGGAAAGGCGAATAGTGGCGCCAAATGCTCCGAGAATTGGCGACGAAGCGGCGACAAGGTGAATGGGCCTCTATCGACGCCTGTCGGTATCATGATTCCCGGTAACGGAACAGGACACCGGCCCACTGGGCGGTGAAGGCCGGCGTCATGGACACGGGCCAGGCGCCGTCGGCGGGCGGCGTTTTCGCCATGTGCTCGTGCATGAACAGGAAATTATCGACCCCGCCCATGTGGGCGTGACGGACGTCGCAGACGACCCGTTCCATGAGCGGCCGGCCGGCGCCCAGCAGGTTCGGAATCCGCGCCTTGCCGATGGAAGGCAGGTAGAGGGCGGCGACGTCGTCCTCGGTGATCCCGTTGTTGTCGAGAAGCGTCGCCAGAACATTGCCGAAGCGTAGGTGTTCGCTCCGGATGTAGGCGACCTGATCGGCGGCGCTGTCGAAGTTGATGGTGATGCGAAAGTCGTCCGGACCCGTGTCCGCGCCCGCCGGGTGGCCGTCGCCGAAGCGGACCCGCATGGCGCCCCAATCGGCGGTGGCCGAGGCCTCGGCATAGTCCACGTAACGCGGGCCCGGACCGGGCTCCAGCGTCAACACCATGGCCGCCGCCCCGTCTCTCCAGAAAAAGGATCCGTGGTTCCAGCGGCGGGTGATGGTCGAGGCGCGGCAGCCGGTGACCACCACAACATCGCCTGGCGTTTCCCCAGCGCGCAGGTGCTGGGCGTCCAGTTGGACGCCACGCAGAACGCCGACGCATCCCTGGCCCAGGTAAAGGCATTGCGCGTGTTCGAGCCCCAGCGCGGCGCGCACGGCGACGGCCGGTATCTCAGGGCCATAGGCGGTCAAAAGCGCCGGCGCCGTGATGACCAATCCGATGTCGCCGGCGCCGGTTCCGGCATTGGCCAAGGCCGCCGCCGCCTCGATCGAAAGGGCGGTCGAATCCATCGGGCTCAAGTAGCCGAATTCCTGACCCAGGTCGTCGAGGCGGGCCCGCTCGGCGTCGCCCAGGCCGCGGGACCGTAGGGGCACAGGATCGCCGGGTAGGGCGAACCCGAAACCACGGACCCGCACTGGTGGAACCGAGGTCATGCGCCGTCCCCGTTGGCCGGACCGCCATTCCTCATTTCGGTCCCATCGATCAGGCCGACGAGATGACCGAGGATAACCTCTGCCGCGTTCGGTGCCGGCGGGCCGACCAGAGATGCCGTCTGGTCGCTGGCCAGGCGGGGCAGCCGGGGATCGAGATTAGGTTGGCGTGACGTGTCCGTCATCAAGATAAATGGGACAGCCTAATCTGTAGT
>JASMAE010000286.1 GCA_030754475.1 Rhodospirillales bacterium | reverse complement strand
TTGTCCAATGGCTCCAGTACGAGGCCCGCGCCGTCGGCTCCGAGACCGGCGTCACATCCTTCGACCAGCGGGTCCTCGACGCCATGGCCCGCGTGCCGCGCCACGAGTTCGTGCCCGCCGAGTTCCGCCCTTTCGCCTATTTGGACGTGCCGCTGCCGCTCGGGCACGGGCAGAATATCTCCCAGCCCTTCATCATCGCGCTGATGACGCATCTCGCGCGCATCCGCCCCGATGACGTGGTGTTCGAGACCGGGACCGGCGCCGGCTATCACGCGGCGATCCTGGCTTTGCTGGCCAAAAGAGTCTACAGCGTCGAATACGTCGAAACCTTCGTCGCGCCCGCCGCAGCGCTGCTCGACCGCCTGGGTTACCACAATGTCGAGGTGCACGCCGCCGACGGATACTACGGCTGGCGCCGGGCTGCGCCCTACGACGTGATCATCGTCAAGGAAGCGCTCCACCACCTGCCCGCGCCGCTGGTGAGCCAGCTGAAACCGGGGGGGCGCATGGTGATCCCCTTGGGCCCGGCCGAGGGCGAGCAGTTCCTGACCCTGATCGAAAAGGGTGACGACGGCACCCTCACGGAAACCCGAATCATGACCGTCCGCTTCTCGCCCCTGCAAGGCGGCGAGCGGATCTAGGGCGGCCCCACGCCGGCGGGGCCGCGCGCGCCCTACACGTCCTCCCAGCGGCCCGATTGGGCCGAGCGGAAGACGGCGTCAAGCGTGCGCATGTTGAGGAGCGCGTCTTCGAGCGGAAACGCGCTCGCCTCTCCGTTCCGGATGCCTTGAGAGAAGGCCTCGGCTTGAAGGCCGTATTGGTTGACCGGCGCGAAGGTCTCCACTTCGTCCGGGATACCGGCAATTTGGGTGCGCCCGCCGATGGCGATCCGGCAGCTCTTCGTCGGCGGCGGCGTGAACGGGTGCTCCACGTCGATCAGTCCGCCCGTCCCGACGATGCGCACATGCTGATAGCGCGCGGTCTGGGTGGCGCAGACGATACTCGCCAAGCCGCCCGCGAATTCGAGCAGGACGCTTGCCAGCCGGTCGGTTTCGAAAACGGGGTCGATTTCAATCGAAGCCGTAGCGCGGATCGGCGCCGCGCCGAAGATCAGGCGCGCGGCGGTGATCGGATAGGAGCCGACATCGTAGACCCCGCCGCCGCCGATACCCGGTCTGTTGCGGATATCGTCGGGGTCGGCGTTCATGTAGTTGAAGATCCCCTGGACCGCGCGCACGTCGCCGATCCGGCCGGCGGCGATGATTTCGCGCACCCGCGCCCACTGGGGGTGAAGACGGAACATGAACGCCTCTTCGATGCGCACACCGGTCCGGTCGCGGACCGCAATCAGACGCTCGGTTTCCGCCGCATCCATGGCCAGCGGCTTCTCGCACAGCACGTGCTTGCCGGCCTCGGCGGCGCGTTCCGTCCATTCCGCGTGCAGATAGTTGGGAAGCGGAACGTAGACCGCCTCGACGTTCGGATCGGCGAGGACGTCCTCGTAGGCGCCGTACGCCTGCGCGATGCCGTGGGCGTCGGCGACGCCGCGCGCCTTAGCGGAATCGCGCGAAGCGATGGCGACAACGCGCGCCGACCGCGAGGCCTGGGTCGCGGGGATGACGTGCTCGGTCGCAATCTTCGCGGCGCCGATGACGCCCCACCGCACCGGGTCCGCCGCCGCCGTCATGCGGGCAATCCGGCCTTCACGAGGCCGTCTCGATGGTGCTCGCGGTCATCCGCGTGCTTGTAATGCAGGGTCGAGAGGTAGCCGCTGACGGTAAACTCGGGATCTTGCTTCAGGACCCGGTCGGCGTGGTTCTTCGCCGCGGCCTCGTCTCCTTCTTGCGCGGCGCAGGCGGCGAGGAACGCATGGTGCGCGTAATCGAGGTCGTTTAAGCGCTTGAACGCGTCGATCGCGTCCGGATACTGGCGCGCCACGAAATGGGCGCGGCCCAGGTGGTTCCAAAAGCGCTCCGGATGATAGGGATTGAGGCGCATCGCTTTGCGAATCCACTCGATTCCTTCTTGCGGCCGTCCCAGCCACGTCAGCAACTCGCCCTGCTGGACGACGACGAGATCGTAGTTGGGGTTGAGGCTGAGCGCCCGTTCCTGGTGGTGGGCCGCCTTGTCGTGGTCGCCGCTCGCCAAGTTCACGGCGCCGAGAATCCGATGCACGTCGCTGTCGTCGTCGTCGAGCGCGAGCGCGCTTTTCAATCCCTCGAGCATTTTGACCCAAAGGGCGTCGCGGTCGTCGCACCACCCGTACACCCACGCCTGGCCCAGGACGCACGCGCGCCAGGCGTGGGCGTGACCGTAGCTGGGATCGAGTTCGATGGCGCGCTCGAGCATGCGCAAGGCCTCGGTGTTGTCGTCGCGGTTGGACCGGTGATGGAGAACCTTGCCGACCAGGACGTATTCGTAGGCGGCCATGTTCTCGGGCGTCTTGCGCGTGACGCGATCGCGGGACGCTTCCTCGAGCCTTCCTGGAAGGGTGGCGACGATCGCCTGCGTCACTTCGTCCTGAATGGCGAAGATATCCTCGAGCTGACGGTCGTAGCGCTCGGCCCAGAGATGGCGGTTCGACTCGGGATCGATCAGCTGGGCGCTGATGCGTACGCGCTCGCCCACCTTGCGCACGCTTCCTTCCACCACGTACTGGACGCCGAGCTCCTTGGCCACGTCCTGGGCGTTCACCGCACGGCCCTAGTAGGCGAAGCTCGAGTTACGCGAGATGACGAACAGCTCCTTGGACCGCGACAACTCGGATGTCAACGGCGAGCCCAGCGTCGCGATGTCCGACGAAATCGCGTCGAAAACAGGCATGTCGAGGACCGGATACAGACCCTTCGGCTGTTGGCGAAGCAAGGCTTTCTCCGGGTCTACGTTCCTGCGCCGCGAATCCTCGATCCAGAAATTGACGCGTTCGCGGGTATAGTCCATGTGCGCCGTGCACGCACGCGCGATGGCCTCGACCTCGCCCGCGAACGCCCCGCCAAGCGCTCGTTCGCGCGCGTCCCGACGTTCGATCGCGAAGTGGCGGTGCATCCGCCGTTGATGGGCCCCGGCCAGTCGCCAAAATCCGACCACGGTCACGATCGAAAGCACGACAAGACCGGCGAAGACGCCGATCCCGTCCGGCATCGTCCACAAGGCGTCCGGGATCCACGCGACCGGCGAAGCAGCGCCGGCGGACGCCGGGGACTCCGCGCCCCCCTGGGCCATCGCTCGGCCAACGGCGGCCAAGGGGCCGAACGCGGCGCCCGGCGCGCCGAACCCCATCCACGCGCCGATCAAGGCCGCGGTCGCGGCGGCGAGACGACGAGCACCGCTATTGCGGGCCGCAAGTGACGAGAAACCGATCATGGCGCGTGCTCCGTCTCCAATTTCGTTTCGACCCCCGCGGCCTACCCGCGAAGCATTGATGTGACCCGTGATCCGTGCGGGGACCGCGCGAAACCATAACCGGCCATGTATCGCCCTGAGAACGACCACGCACGTTGCCACGGTCCCGCGCCGAACGCACGGGATGCGGGCGCGTCTATTCAGTGATTATGGCCCTGCGACAGCTCGCTTCGCCGGCGCGCCATTCGCTTCCCGCCGAGGCGAGCGGCGCTCTTCCGGCGCAGAACCAAAGCTGATTCTTAAAATCGACAATCCAGAGCGTGCTGAACTCAATCCCCGTCGCGTCTCGGATCATGGCGCCGGGTTGCGCGGACCTGTCCGCGTATTCGAACTTCGGATCGTCCGCAAAGCTGGGATGCGCTCCCAGCATCACGGTCACGGCGATCGCGACCCCAAACGTGCCGATGCCTTTCATGGATCCCTCCCACGTGCGTTGCCGTCGTCCGATCCGCAATCGGTGATCGACCGGCGCCCCCACGATACGGCGGAACCGCGCCACACTCCAGGACGCGTTCCGCGCGCGACGCGCCCGCTTCGGCCTCAAGCGATTTCGATGAGCGCTTCGCCGGCGACGGCGGCGCCGCCCGGAAGCGACGGCGCGCCGCAAATGTAGCGGGCCGGGCGGGCCGCATCGCCGAATACCTCCACCAACAGGTCCGTCGCCCCGTTCGCGACTGCGGAGTGGTCGCGGAATTCGGGCGTTACGCTGATGAAGATTCCGAGC
>JASMAE010000285.1 GCA_030754475.1 Rhodospirillales bacterium | reverse complement strand
CCCGGATGACGAGGACCGGCGCGCCTTCGGCCGTCTTCTTCGCGGCCAGGCTCATGGTCAGGCCATAGCCGTGCGTGTACTGGAGATGCCGGTTGACCCAGGTTTCGGCCTTGACCGGAAGCTGCCCCGAAAGCTCGCGCGCGGAAACCATGACCTGACGGTAATCATCACCGATGCGGTAACGGTCGACGTCGACGTCGTAGAATTCGTAGTAGGTGCGGATCTGCTGGAGTTGGCGGAAGGTTTGGCTGAGGGGCCGCCAGTCCCAAAGGCGGATGTTGTCGATGGTTTCGTGGTTGCGCGCGAGCGCCGCCGGCGAAAGCCGCTCGGTCACGTCGTAGGTGCGCTCCACCACCCGGTCGAGCCCGAACGCCCGGCGGGTGAGGCGGATGTTGTGGCGCAAGTAACGCTCTTCGAGCTCGAGCTCGTTGGGCTCCACGTTGAAGACCTGGACCAGCCACGGCGTCGCCACCATGCCGACGATGAAGATGACGGCGTAACCGCCGACGGTGACCAGCGACATCCCGAGCTTTCGCAGCACCGGCGGGACGAGCACCGCGAGCGCGAGCGCGAGCGTCGCCCCCACCATGACCCAAAGCGCCGGACGCATGACGACGACGTCGGTGTAGCCCGCGCCGAAGACCGCGCCGCGTTCCGAAAGAAGAAGACCGTACCGGTCGAGATGGAAGCCCCAGGCAAGCGCAATCAAGAACAGCGCGACGTTCGCGGCCGCGTGCCGAAGGGCGTCGGCCGGCGCCTCGATCCCGTCGCGCCAGTGGAACCGGATCACCCCCGCATACACGTAGGTCGCGACGACCGCCGCGGTTCCCATCAGGGTGGCCGCGAGGACGGCGTTCTGGATCAGTTCGAGGAAGGGGACCACGAACACGTAGAACCCGATGTCGTGGCCGAAGATGGGGTCCGGGATTCCGAATCGCTGGGAAAAGCGCAACAGAAGCAGCCGTTCCCAGTGATTGTAAAGGACGGCCCCGAAGACGAAGGCGACGACGGCCGAAAGTGCCGCCAGCACGTAGCGCAGATCGCCGGTGAAGCCCCCGGCCGGCTGCGCCGCCCGCGCGTCGCGTACGGCGGAGAACGGGCCGCCGGGGGCCGCGCGGCGAGAAAAGAAGCTCAGAAGCGCTCCCATGAGAGGGTGAAAATCGAGCCGCCGCGAGACCAGCCGAAGGTTGAACCAGACGTAGAAAAAGACGGGAATGAACGCGAACAGAAAGAACCCGAGCTTCATCGAACGGATGGACCAGAAGACGCTCGCGTAGCCAAGCGTCTCGAGCCAAAGATACTCGGCCGCCCAATCGGCCAGCATGAACGCGCCCACCAGGAGCGCGATCGCAACGGTGACGAAGATTATGGCCTTGGCTTGAAACGGCATGAGCGGGCCGGCCGTTCTGATCGCCGCCAACCTACCACGATCGATACCGGGAACGCCACGCCGCGCGCTCATTCGGGGTGCACCCGGCGATCCGGCCGGCACCCTTGACGACGGTCCTTCCGCGACCGATATAGTCGCGCATCGCCGCCGGCACCTTCCGGTCGCGAGTGGGCGGGCGCCTGAGACAGGGCCCAAAGCCCGACGGTCGCGAAGACCCTGCTCGTCTAACCATGAGGGGGATGGACCATGACCCGTCTTTCGATCTTCGACAGCCCCTTGCTGCTGGGGTTCGACAACTTCGAGCGCATCCTCGACCGCGTCTCGAAATCGTCCGCCGAAGGCTACCCGCCGTACAACATCGAGCAAACCGGCGAGCACGGCCTGCGCATCACTCTCGCCGTCGCCGGTTTCTCCGAGGACGACCTCGGCGTCACGATCGAAGAAAACCAACTTGCGGTCAGCGGCCGCGGCCGCGAGGACGAGTCGGACCGCGTCTATCTGCACCGAGGCATCGCGTCGCGTCAGTTCCAGCGCAACTTCGTGCTCGCAGACGGGATCGAGGTGGTCGGCGCGGTCCTCGAATCCGGGCTCTTGCACGTTGACCTCAAGCGCCGGGTCCCCGAGCCGACCACGCGCACCGTCAAGATCGAGACGCGCGCCGCGCGCGCAAAGGCCACTTCCAAACGCACCAAGACGATAGACGTCGAATCCTAATCCTGACGCCCGGTTAGCGCGGATCGCGGTCGATCAAAATCGCGACGTGATTGCGATCAGGCGCTCGAATCCGCCCACTTTCAAACAGGGTGACAAGATTCACCGGATCGGCGGATCGCCACAGGCGATCGCGGGTGGGCAGGATCGGGGCTAAATCGTTATCCACTCACGTGGAATCGCGCCAGCCGACGAAACGGATAAAGCGCTGGGACCGGCGTTCGTCCGCCCCGCGGCCTCGAATCCGTCAGGCCGCGCGCGTCGACGTCGATTCGGTCAGAAGCGCATACAGCGCCTCGGCGCCGTCGGTTCCGCGCAGTTTCTCGCAGGTTCCGTAATCGCGGAGCAGGCGCGAGACCCGCGCCAGCGCCTTCAGGTGGTCGGCGCCGGCCGATTCGGAGGCGAGGAGAAGGAAGATCAGGTCCACCGGCACGCCGTCGACGGAATCGAAGTCGATGGGGTGATCGAGACGGGCGAAAAGGCCGAAAGGTCGTTCCACGACCGGGAGCTTGCCGTGGGGAATGGCGATCCCGTTTCCGACGCCGGTTGTGCCCAGCTTCTCGCGCGCCAAGAGCACATCGAAGATCGCCCTCTCGTGAAACCCGGTGCGTTCGGCCGCGTGCTTCGCGAGCTCGTGCAAGGCCTGCTTCTTGCTCGAGACTTTTAGATGGGCGATGACGCTTTCGGGCGTCAGAAGGTCCGCTATCTCCATGAATCCACGACCCTGGTTGTACGGACTAGTTGCCGACCGACGGCTCGGCGACCACGACGGGCTTGCCGGCGATGGGTTGTTCGTGGCCCTCGTCGTCTGGCGCGGGATCGGTATCGTGCGTGGCGACGAGCCCCTCGGCGCGCGCCTTCCCCTTGTGGTGGTCGCGCAGACGGCGCTTGTGGCGGCGCAACCTCTTCGCGATTTTCGCCAACGAAGCGTCGAAGGCAGCGTAAGCGTCTGCGGCCATTGCCGAAACCTGCATCGACACCCCGCGCGCCGCGTGCACCGAGATGTCGACCTGGAAATTGACGCCTTCGCGCGAGAACGTGACGGTCCCTTCCAGTGGGCGGTCGAAGTACTTCGAGACGGCGGTGTTCAGCATCTCTTCGACATGCGCGCGAAGCGCATCGCCGACATCGACGTGCTTGCCGTTGATCGAAAGATCCATCCGAACGAAACCTTACGCGCGCGGCGGGCGGGCGATCGACGAAGACCTAGGGCTGAAGCGAAAGAATTGTGTTTCCGACACGGTTATTGCAACCGTCCGCGTTCCCTTCGTCGGAAGAAGCGGGGACCCTAGTCCCGCGCTTCGGCGGAGTCAACACGCCCGAGCGCCGTATTCCGAGGCTCCCCGGTCGCGCGGTACGGCCGGATTGAAATCCCCTAAATCTCAGAAAATACTGGACTTTTCTCGCCTTCGCCGGGCCGAAGACGGAATGCCGATCGCCTCGCGGTATTGGGCCACCGTCCGGCGCGCGTTGTCGAGGCCCTCGTCTCGCTGGATCCGCACGCGCTGGCCGTCGCAAAACACGGGGTCGTGGGCTCCGCCCTCGACCACGGACTTGATGCGGTGGCGCACGGATTCGGCGG
>JASMAE010000284.1 GCA_030754475.1 Rhodospirillales bacterium | reverse complement strand
GCGCACAAGCTGCTCGAAGAGTTCATGATCGCGGCCAATGTTGCCGCCGCCGAGACCCTGACGTCGCGCCGCCAACCGGCGCTCTACCGCGTTCACGATGCGCCTGCTCCAGAGCAGCTCGGCGCGTTGCGGCGCTTCCTCGCGACCCTTGATCTGGCGTTGCCTGGCGGCGGTGCGGTGCGGCCTTCCCACTTCAATCGGGTGCTTGAAGCGGTCGTCGGGACGCCGTTCTCGTCCGTGGTCAACCAGATCGTGCTGCGGAGCCAAGCCCAGGCCGAGTACAGCCGCAGCAATATCGGCCACTTCGGTCTCGGGCTCAGCCGGTATTGCCACTTCACCTCGCCGATCCGCCGCTACGCCGACCTGATGGTCCACCGCGCGCTAATCCGCACGTTGAAGCTCGGCGCGGGCAGCGACGAGGACGAGGCGCGCGATGTCGACGAAGCGGGCGCGCATGTATCGGCGACCGAGCGCCGCGCCCAGGCCGCCGAGCGCGACACGTTGGATCGATACACGGCTGCGTTCCTCGGCCCCCGCGTGGGCGAGGTGTTCGCCGGTACGATTTCCGGCGTCACGCGTTTCGGGCTGTTCGTCTCGCTCGACGAGACCGGCGGCGACGGGCTTATCCCGATGCGTTCACTCCCCCACGACCGTTACGTCCACGACGAAGAGGCCCACGCGCTCACGGGCCGGTCGAAGGGTCTCGCCTTCCGCCTCGGCGATACTCTCGCGATCGTGCTCCGCGAGGCGAACCCACTGAGCGGCGGCATGATCTTCGGGCTCGCCGGGCAAGGCGAGACCAACCCCCCAGCCCGCCGGATCAAACGCGGCCCCCGAAGGCGGTCACGCAACGGGTGACGGCGGACCGGCTTTCGCTCACAATGGGGATCATGACCGACCGGGCGTTCCGGCCGCCGCGCATCGCCGCGGTGGCCGCTGCATTCTTCCTTTCCGCTTGCATCGCTCCCGCGCCCGAGCGTGCGATGCAACTCGTCCCGGACGGGACCGGACTGCCCGGAGCGGCGGAAATCTATGCGGTCGGTTATGAAAACATAGTCGAGAGGTACATCGAGCCCATCCCCGTCGCGCAGATCGCCTTCCAGGGGTTGCGCGGGTTCGGGGCCATCGACCCCGCATTCACGGTCCACGAGGACAAGGGCGTGATCGAAGTTCACCACGACGATCGCGTTATCGCACGGCATCAGGCACCGGGGACGGACGACCTTGACGGCTGGGCCCGATTGACGGTCGCCGTCGCGGCGGAAGCAAGGTCAGCCTCGCCGATCCTGGGCGCCGCAAGCGACGAGAAGATTTACGAGGCAGTCTTCGACGGCGTCCTGTCCGAGCTGGACGTGTTTTCGCGTTATGCCGGCGCCGCACAGGCGAAACGCAACCGTGCCATGCGTGAGGGATTCGGGGGTATCGGCATCCGTTATACCAACGGCGACGGCGTGGTGAGGATCTTGTCCATCATGAGGGGCTCGCCGGCCGAGGGTTCCGGCGTTCAAAAGGGCGATCGTATCACCCACGTTGACGGTCTGCCGGTATCAAATTTGCTGACCGAGCAGTTGTTCGAGCGGCTCCGGGGGGCCGTCGAGTCCACCGTCGTCATCACGGTCGTGCGCGAGGCCGTGGAGCGCCCTTTGCGGTTCGAGCTCAAGCGCGCCCATATCGTGCCCGAGACGGTGACGCTGAACGTCGACGATCGCCTAGCCATTATCAAGATATCGAGTTTCAACCAAAACACAGCCGTCAGCGTGGCCGAAGCCCTGGAAGGCCTCCACGACGCGGGCGCCGACATGATCGACGGCGTCGTGCTCGATCTTCGGGGAAATCCCGGCGGGCTCTTGAGCCAAGCGGTTCAGGTCGCAGATTTATTCCTTGGCGAAGGGGGGATCGTCTCGACCCGCGGCCGCCACCCCGACAGCGTCCACCATTACACGGCCGGTGGCCGCGACCTCGCCCGCGGCCTATCGATGGTCGTCCTGATCGACGGCAAGTCGGCGTCCTCGGCCGAGATCGTGGCCGCTGCGCTTCAGGACCGTGGCCGGGCGGCTGTCGCGGGCACCACGTCCTACGGCAAAGGGACCGTTCAGACCGTCATCCACCTTCCCAACGAGGGTGAGATCACGCTGACGTGGTCGCGATTCTTTGCCCCGTCGGGTTATACGCTTCACGGTCTCGGTGTGCGCCCGGCGATCTGTACGAGCGGCGCCAAGGGTGAAGTCGCCTCCACCAGCGCCGCCCTGGTCGCGGGCACGCTTGCGAATAAGGCGTCTCTCGCCGCCGCCATGGCACGATGGCGACGCATTCCCGTCAAGTCGGAGGACGTGCGCAACGAATTGCGTGCCACCTGTCCGAGCCAACCCCGTTTTGCGACTTACGAGCTTGCGGTCGCCCGCCAGCTGTTAGCCGACCACCGGCTTTACGCCCAAGCGGTCGACGCCGCCGCGACCCCCACGACTGCGAGCCGAGCGGACGGCACGCCTTGACACGACTCCGCCGAGTCGTGATA
>JASMAE010000283.1 GCA_030754475.1 Rhodospirillales bacterium | reverse complement strand
ACAGCGACAGGATCGATCATCTCCTTCTTCTCCGAGGAGGACTCCCGTTTCAACCACTTTGCAAATGCCTGCTCGCCTAGAGCGTTACCGATTGATTTTCGAAGCGCGTTGAGTTTCCGAACATGACCCTTGGTCAAAGATCTCTCGTCAATCGACATAGTGATCTTCCTTGCGTGGATTTACCTGAGGAATAGAGCATCTACTTCGTCGGGATAGGGCCGTCAATGTTTTCTGGAAATTGACCGCTTCGACGTACGCCGGCCAGCAGCCGTGGCATCTTCGTCTGAACGGAGCCGCGGACAGTTTTGAAACCGGTTGGCAAGTGACAAAGTACTGCGCTCGAGAGTTCGATCCCAAGGAAGTCACAAGATCGTTTCCGGCCACCATCGCCTTCGCAGCTTTGGCGTGGGCCGTGGTCCAGACGGTGCCGACCGATGTCCAGGCCTTGCAATACCATGTGGGGACTTTCCAGTTCTCTCCCGAAGGCGGCATCAAGGCGTGCCGGAATCGAAGCCGCCCATCAGTTCTGGACCGCCAAGGACGAGCGGATCATTTGCGCCCGGAACGCGCCGTTCGGGCAGCATGAAAATGATGCTATCGCCCATTGCACCGTCTCAGAACCACTCGTCTTCGGCGGTACAAGATGCCCTTCCGGCTCCACCGGCTCGCCGCCTGCGGTCCCTGTCAGTCCACCATGCCGTCTTAGCCCCGATACCGCGTTCGGACGCGACGACAGCGCGTCGCGCGCGCGCCTGTCTGTGGCGGGATTTCGCCCGACATCCAAACGGCCTTTTGGTCCGGCCGGCATTTGTGCGACATTCGCGGCCCAGGTTCGCGGACGGGTTGGGGATCGCAGGCATATGGTGGAAAACGCGCGTTCGGGCGGCCGGATCGTCGTCGATAGCCTGCGCCGGCACGACGTCGAGCACGTCTTCTGCGTTCCCGGCGAAAGCTATCTCGAGATACTCGACGCCCTCTACGACACCCGCGACGAGATTGCGGTGGTCAGTTGCCGCCACGAGCACGGCGCCGCCAACATGGCCGAGGCGTACGCCAAGCTCACGGGCAAGACCGGCGTCTGTCTCGTCACGCGCGGACCCGGCGCGTGCAACGCCGCGATCGGCGTCCATACCGCCTTTCAGGATTCGACGCCGATGGTGCTGCTGGTGGGCCAGGTTCCGCGCCCGTTTCGCGGACGCGAGGCGTTCCAAGAAGTCGATCACGCCCGCGTCTTCGCGCCGCTCGCGAAGTGGGCGGCCGAGGTGATGGGCGCCGACGACCTCGGCCACATGCTGGACCGGGCGTTCCGAATCGCGCAATCGGGGCGTCCCGGGCCGGTGGTGCTGGCTATCCCCGAGGACGTGCTTCGGGAGCAATCGACGGTCGCTGATTCGGAACCACTGGCGATCGATCATCCCCAACCGCGCGAATCCGACATGGCGCGGCTGCGCGCGTTGCTTGAGAAAGCCGAGCGGCCCCTGGTCTACATCGGCGGAGGCGGCTGGACCGACGCCGCGCGTTCGCAGATCCGCGCCTTCATCGAGGCCAGCAACCTGCCGGTGATGTGCTCGTTTCGTCGTCACGACATCTTCGACAACACGCATCGCAATTTCGTGGGCGAAATGGGGATCGGGCCGGATCCGCGGCTGGTGGCCCGGGTTGGGGAGGCGGACCTGATCCTCGCCGTCGGAACGCGGTTGGGCGAGATGACCACCCAAGGATACCGTTTGATCGAATCGCCGGAGCCGCGCCAAATCCTGGTCCACGTGCATGCGGGCGCGGGCGAGTTGGGGCGGGTCTTCCGTCCGGCGCTCGGCATCTTCGTCGGGCCGGCCGCGTTTGCCGAGGCCGCGGCCGAGCTAGCGCCGCTCGATTGCGCGCGTTGGCGCGACTGGGTGGAAGACGCGCGCCGTGACTACGAGGACAACGCGACGCCCGCGCGCACCACCGGCGCGCTGGATCTCGGCCAAGTCATGCAGGTTCTGGGTGAGCGCTTGGCGGCGAACGGGGTCGTCACGGTCGATGCGGGGAACTACAGCGGCTGGGTGCAGCGCTACATTCGGTTCCGGGCCGGCCAGCGCCTGCTCGGGCCCACCAGCGGCGCCATGGGATACGCGGTGCCGGCGGCGGTGGCGGCCAAGATCGCCGAGCCCGAGCGGATGGTGGTGGGATGCGTCGGCGACGGCGGTTTCGGCATGACCGGACAAGAGCTGGCCACGGCCGTCCTCTACGGGGCCGCCCCCATTATTCTGATCTTCAACAACCGGATGTACGGCACCATCCGCATGCATCAGGAACGCCGCTATCCCCTTCGAACCATCGCCACCGAGCTTGCCAATCCCGATTACGGGGCGGTGGCGCGCGCGCATGGAGCACATGGCGAGACGGTCGAGCGGACCGCGGACTTCGAGCCCGCGTTCGAGCGTGCGCTTCAATCGCGGATCGCCGCCGTGATCGAATTGCGCACCGACGCCGAGCAGATCACGACGCGGACCACCATCACCGATCTCAGAAAGACGGCGACCGATGGGCGCTGAGCGCCGCACCCTTGCGCCGGCCCGATGAGTGAGGCCGCTTCCGCGCCGCCCGTCACCTGGGCCCTGCTCGACGAGCGCGCGGGCAACCGCGCACAATGCCTTGGCGTCGCCCAGGCGTTGGGGTTCCCGTTCGAGGTCCGCGAACTGGAATACGCACGCGCGGCGGCCATTCCCAACCCGCTTCTCGGAGCCAGCTTCCGGGGCCTGAGCAAGCGCGGGCGCGCGCGGCTCCAGACTCCGTGGCCCGAGCTGGTGATCGCGGCCGGACGGCGCACGGCGCCCGTGGCGCGGGCGATCCGGCGCGCGGGCGGCGCCTTCATCGCCCAGATCATGTTTCCCGGCGTTGCCGGATCGGACGATTTTGCGCTGATCGCGGTGCCTCGCCACGATCGAATCCGCGAGCGCGCCAACGTGATCCGGATGACCGGGGCGCCGCACGAACTGACCCGCGCCGGGATCGAGGAGGCGGCTCAGCGTTGGCGGGCGCGGCTCGAACATCTTTCCAGGCCGCGAATCGCACTGATCGTGGGCGGCAGCACGCGCCGGCGTGTTTTTTCGCCCGACATGGCCGCGGAACTGGGGAGGTTGAGCACGACCATGGCCCAGGAATCGGGCGGGTCCCTGATGGTCACCACGAGCCGGCGGACCGGACGGGCGGCGGCCGCGCTGATCGAGGCCTGCGATGCGCCGCGCCACGTCCACCGGTGGGGGGACGGCGGAGAGAATCCCTACGTCGCTTACCTCGGCCTCGCGGACGCGGTGGTGGTCACCGGCGATTCGGTTTCCATGTGCTCGGAGGCCTGCGTCTCGCCGGCACCCGTCTACATTTACGCGCCCGCGGCGCTGATCACGCCCAAGCACGCCCGGTTCCACGCCGAGCTGTTCGAGCGGGGCTTCGCCCGCCCGCATACCGACAGGCTCGAGCATTGGAGCCACGCGTCGCTCGACGCGGCTGGCGAAGTGGCCGCCGAGATCAAGCGCCGCCTTTCGCATTGGCGTCGGGCACGCTGAGGCGGGGATACGCCCGCGCCCGCTTTCGCGAACCTGCCGCATCGGGCATGATGACCGCCCGTCCAGCGCTCTCGGAGATCACGCATTGTCCTATCGAACCATCAAGCTGACCGCGCGGCTTTATCGCTACCTGCAGGACGCTTCGTTGCGCGAGCCCGACGTGCTGCGCCGGCTTCGCGAAGAGACCGCGTCCATGCCCATGGGCGGCATGCAGATCTGTCCCGAACAGGGGCAGTTCATGGGGCTTCTGGTTCGCCTGATGGGCGCGAAGACGGCGCTCGAGATCGGGACTTTCACCGGCTACAGCGCGCTCAGCGTGGCGCTGGCGTTGCCTGACGACGGCGTGCTGATCGCGTGCG
>JASMAE010000282.1 GCA_030754475.1 Rhodospirillales bacterium | reverse complement strand
CCCCTCGCGCAGCAGGTTGATCCCGACCAGCACGTCGAAGACGCCGAGCCGCAGGTCGCGGATGATCTCGATGCGCTCCAGGGTCTCGACGTCGGAGTGGACGTAGCGCACCTCGAGCCCGGCTTCGCCCATATACTCGGTCAAGTCCTCGGCCATGCGTTTGGTGAGCGTCGTCACCAGGACGCGTTGGCCCTTGGCGGCACAGGCCTTGGCCTCGGCGAGCAAGTCGTCGACCTGGTGCTCCACGGCCCGCACGATGCACAAGGGGTCGATCAGCCCCGTCGGGCGCACCACCTGCTCGACGATGACGCCGCCGGTCCGCTCCAGTTCCCACGGACCGGGCGTGGCCGAGACGAATACCGTCTGGGGGCGCATTGCCTCCCATTCTTCGAACTTCAAGGGTCGGTTGTCGACGCAGGACGGAAGCCGGAAGCCGAATTCAGCGAGCGTTGACTTGCGGTTGAAGTCGCCCCGGAACATGCCGCCGAGCTGGGGAACGGTGACGTGGCTCTCGTCGACGATCAGGAGCGCGTTTTCGGGCAAGTATTCGAACAATGTCGGCGGCGGCTCGCCCGGCCGCCGCCCGGTGAGAAAGCGCGAGTAGTTCTCGATCCCGCTGCAATGGCCCGTGGTCTCCATCATCTCAAGATCGAACGTGGTGCGCTCCTGAAGCCGCTGCGCCTCGAGCAGCTTCCCTTCGGCCGTGAGCTCGTCCAGGCGCCAGGCAAGCTCCTTCTTGATCCCCGGAATCGCCTGCAGCAGCGTCGGGCGCGGGGTGACGTAGTGGCTGTTGGGATAGAGGGTAATGCTCTCGAGCGCGCCGATCCGCTCGCCGGTCAGGGGATCGAACTCCCACATCGCCTCGATCACGTCGCCGAAAAGGCTGATGCGCCAGGCCCGGTCCGCGCAGTGGGATGGGAATATCTCGATCACGTCGCCCCGGACCCGGAAGGCGCCGCGCACGAAACTGGCGTCGTTGCGCCGGTACTGAAGCGCGACCAGACGCGCCAACAAGTCCGCGCGCTCGACCGTATCGCCGGTCCTGAGCGAGATCACCATCTGCGCGTAGGTCTCGACCGCGCCGATGCCGTAGATGCAGCTGACCGAGGCGACGATCACCACGTCGGCGTGCTCCAGGAGCGCCCGGGTCGCCGAATGGCGCATGCGGTCGATCTGCTCGTTCACCGAGGCGTCCTTCTCGATGTAGGTGTCGGTGCGCGGCACGTAAGCCTCGGGCTGGTAGTAGTCGTAGTAGGAGACGAAGTACTCGACCGAGTTGTCGGGGAAGAAGGTCTTCATCTCGCCGTAAAGCTGGGCGGCGAGGGTCTTGTTCGGCGCCAGCACCAGGGTCGGGCGTTGGATGCACTCGATGACGTGGGCCACGGTAAAGGTCTTGCCGGACCCGGTGACGCCCAGAAGCACCTGGTCGCGCTCGCCGGCCCTGATGCCGGCCGTGAGCTCGTCGATGGCTTCCGGCTGATCGCCGGCGGGCTGAAACTCGGACGTGAGCTTGAAGCGCTGGCCCGATTCCACCAGCGGTCGCTTCTCGGGAACGAATAGAAGGGGCGCGTTCGTCATCGTCGGGCCAGTGTGCCGCATGGATGAGGCGATTGCCAGAGCTTGAAGGCCCCCTTTCGCGCGTTGCGCCGGTCGCGCCGTGGGCATAGGGTTGCGCCGATCGTGCAGCCCGTACGGTGCGCGAACGTCAACCAAGAAGGTGTTTCCACATGTCCCTAGTTGCCGCCCGCCTCAACCGCATCAAGCCGAGCCCCACCATCGCCGTCACCCAAAAGGCGCGCGATCTCAAGGCTGAGGGCCGCGACGTGATCGGGCTTGGCGCCGGCGAGCCGGACTTCGACACGCCGGCCCACATTCGCGAGGCTGCCAAGGCCGCCATGGACCGGGGCGAGACCCGCTACACGCCGGTCAACGGCACGCCCGAGCTGCGCGACGCGATTGCGCGCAAGTTCGCGCGTGAGAACGGGCTCGTGTATTCGCGCGACCAGATCACCGTGGGGTGCGGCGGCAAGAGCGTCATCTACAACGCCCTGATGGCGACCCTGGACCCGGGAGACGAGGTGATCATCCCGGCGCCCTACTGGGTGTCCTATCCGGACATCACACTGCTCGCCGAAGGGAAGCCCGTATTCGTCGAGTGCAAAGCTGAGGACGGATTCAAGCTGCGGGCCGAAGTGCTCGAGGCCGCGATCGGGCCCCGCACCAAGTGGCTGATCCTGAACTCGCCCTCGAACCCGTCCGGGGCCGGCTACGGCCGAGACGAGATGAAGGCGATCACCGACGTGCTGGCGCGCCACGACCACGTCTGGGTGATGAGCGACGACATTTACGAACACATCGCCTACGACGACTTCACCTTCGTCACGCCGGCCCAGGTCGAGCCCCGCCTGCACGACCGAACGCTCACCATCAACGGCGTCTCCAAGGCCTATTGCATGACCGGCTGGCGCCTGGGCTACGGGGGCGGGCCGGACGCGCTGATCGGCGCCATCAACAAGATCCAGGGGCAAAGCTTCACCCACACCAGCTCCATCACCCAGGCCGCCGCCATCGCCGCGCTCGACGGCCCGCTCGACTTCCTCGAGCACAACAACGCCGTCTTCAAGGAGCGCCGCGACCTCGTGGTCTCGATGCTCAACCAAGCCGACGGGCTTCAATGCGACCGCCCGGAAGGCGCCTTCTACGTCTTTCCTTCGTGCGCGGGCTTGATCGGCCGCTCGACGCCCGAAGGAAAGAAGATCGAGACCGACGAGGACGTGGTGACCTACTTGCTCGAGACCGAGGGCGTCGCCGCCGTCCAAGGCGCGGCCTTCGGGCTTTCGCCCTATTTCCGCATCAGTTACGCGACGGCGACCGAGATCCTCGAAGATGCTTGCCAGCGGATCCAAAGGGCCTGCGCGGCGCTGAACTAGCGCTTCATCCGTGTGGAATCGCACCGGATCGAGGCGGGTGCCACGCCGGCGCCCATTCGGCGCGGCCGCGGAAACCGGATTTTTCCTTGAATCCGCGCCCCGGGGCTTTACCTTGCGCCCTGGGCCTTCGAGCTCGCGCCGGGTCGCGGGAACCGCGCTCGGCGATCTCGCGGCCTAGACCAGATCGCGCTCGCTCGGTTCCGCGTAGCCGCGATCCAGCGGGCGCGTGGATCTGGTCTGCACTATTGAGATCGAGCGGATTCACACGTTTGATTGGGGCCGCGCGCGTTTCCATTCAAACGTAATCCGATCTAGGATTCGAACAAACGGATACCCGGGAGGGCGATGTGACAGACAAAGCGCCATCCGGGCCGCGCTGCGCGGTCCTCGTCGGCTCATACTCCAGCGGAAAGACGACGCTTCTAGAAGGGATGCTGTTCTCTGCCGGCGCGATCGACCGCAAGGGCAGCGTGGTCGAGGGCAACTCGGCCGGCGACGCCTCGCCCGAAGCGCGCGAGCGCAAGATGAGCACCGAGCTCAACGTCGCCAGCGCCGATTATCTGGGCGAACGGTGGAGCTTCATCGACTGTCCCGGAAACATCGAGCTCTCCCAGGACGCCTACAACGCCTTGACCGCCGCGGACGCGGCCGTCGTGGTGTGCGAGCCGCAACCGGAAAAGGCGCTCGCGGTCGCGCCGGTGCTCCGGTTCCTGGGCACACGCAACATCCCCCACATGATGTTCTTCAACAAGATGGACACGCCCGACGCGAACTTGGACGACACGCTTGCGGCGCTTAAAGATCTCTCGGACCACCCCTTCGTTCTTCGTGAGTATCCGATCCGCGAGGGCGAGACCACCACCGGCTACGTGGACCTGGTCTCGGAGAAGGCGTACGCGTGGAAGGAGGACGCGGATTCCGAGGAAATCGCGGTCCCCGAGTCAATTCGCGCGCGGCTTGACGCCGTGCGTACCGAGACCCTCGAATCGCTCGCCGACCACGACGACGCCCTGCTCGAGCAACTTCTCGAGGACTCGGTGCCGCCGAGCACTGACATCCACGCGATTTGCACCCGCGCCTTTGGCGCCGGCCTGGTCGTCCCCGTCTTCTTCGGCTCGGCGCTCCAGGGCTACGGTATCCACCGGCTCTTGAAGGCGCTCCGCCACGAGGTGGCGGACGCCGGCGGCGCGGCCGCGCGGCTGGGGATCGACGCGTCGGGGGCAGACGCGCTCGCGCACGTCTTCAAGACCCTGCACGCCACCCACACCGGCAAGCTGTCCATCGCCCGGATCTGGCGGGGAACGATCACCGACGGCATGACGCTCGACAGCGGCCGCGTGGGCGGCCTCGTCGCGTTCGCGGGCGGCAAACACGACAAAGTTGCGTCCGCCGGCGCCGGCGAGGTGATCGCGCTCGGGCGCATGGACGCGGTCGCCACCGGCGCCGCGCTCACGCCCGACGTCGGAGATCAGGCGGTGCAGATGCCGGAGACCTTGACGCCTCTCTATTCGCTTGCAATCCACGCCACCGAACGGGCCGACGAGGTCAAGCTGACGGGCGCGCTCGCGAAGCTGGTCGAGGAGGACCCGTCGCTCCGGTTCGAGCCGAGCGCCGACACCCGCGAGCTTCTCATTTGGGGCCAGGGCGACACCCACCTTCAGCTCGCCCTCGAGCGGCTGCGCAACCGCTACAACCTCGTTGCGACGGCCGAACGAGCCCAGGTCCCCTACAAGGAAACCATCCGCAAGCCGGTCAGCCAGCACGCCCGGCACAAGAAGCAGAGCGGCGGTCACGGGCAGTTCGGCGACGTGCACGTGGACATCAAGCCCCTGGCGCGCGGCGGCGGGTTCAAATTCGCCGATTCGATCTCCGGCGGCGTGGTGCCGAAGCAGTACATCCCCGCGGTCGCGGCCGGGGTGCGCGATTACATGGAGCGCGGCCCGCTCGGCTTCCCGGTGGTCGATATCTCGGTGACCCTGACAGACGGTCAATTCCACGCGGTCGATAGCTCCGACATGGCGTTCAAGGCGGCCGCCCAGCTCGCCATGCGCGAAGGCATGCCGAAGGCGAGCCCGGTCCTGTTAGAGCCTATCTTCAAGGTCAGCATCGTGGTCCCCAACCAATTCACCTCGCGCATCCAACGCCTGGTCAGCGGGCGGCGCGGCCAGATCCTCGGTTTCGAAGCCAAGGAGGGCTGGAAGGGCTGGGATGAGGCCAACGTCACCCTGCCCCAGGCCGAGATGCACGACCTCATCAACGAGCTGCGCTCCGTCACCCAAGGGGTCGGAACGTTTACGCGCGAGTTCGACCACTTGCAGGAGTGCTCGGGCAAGCAGGCCGATCAGGTGATCGCGGCGCGCGCCCAGGCCGCGCAGTAAGCGAAGGCGCGGTCAGCGCGCCGGTGAGGACCCTTAACCTTCGGGACGATTGGCCGGCTCGGCCGGCTGGGGCGCGACTTCCTTGAGGGCTGGGTCGGCGTTGGATGCCGACCCCGCGCGTGCCGGCCCCGCTACCAGTGTGAGCTACAACCAGCCCGAGATCGACACCGAGGTGGTCGTCGGCGGATCGGCAATGAAGGCTGGATCGCCGGTGGTGGGAGGTCAGTCAAACACGAGGCGTGGCAGGTAGCACGAGACAACCCAGTTCGGGCGGTCGACCACCTCGCTGAT
>JASMAE010000281.1 GCA_030754475.1 Rhodospirillales bacterium | reverse complement strand
CCGAGACAGGGCTCATGGACTTGAGCGACCTGGAAAGCAAGATCTCGGCGAAGACGGCTGCCGTGTACTTCGAGAACCCGTCCTATCTCGGCTTCATCGAGAGCCAGGGTGCTGGGATCGCCGAGATCGCGCGCGCCCACGGCGCCGAGACGGTGGTCGGCGTGGATCCCATCTCGCTCGGGGTCTTGGCGGCGCCCGCCGATTACGGCGCCGACATCATCATCGGGACCACCCAGCCCTTCGGCGTCCACATGAACTGCGGCGGCGGCACTTGCGGCTTCGTCGCCTCGCGCGACGAGGTGAAATACGTCGGCGAGTTTCCGATGGGTTTGAACAGCATCACCGAGACCATCGTTGAGGGCGAATACGGTTTCGCCCCCAGCACCCCGGACCGAACGTCGATGAGATCCCGGGAAAAGGGCAAGGACTGGACCGGCACGTCGGTCAATCTGTGGGCCATCGCGGGCGCCGTCTACATGGCGCTGCTGGGACCCCAAGGATTCCGCGAGATCGGCGAGCTGATCATCAAGCGCGCCAACTACGCGGCCCGCAAACTGGCCGAGATCGACGGCGTCCAGGTGCGCTTGGAAGCACCCTTCTTCAAGGAGTTCGTGGTCAACTTCGATCGCGCCGGCAAGAAGGTGGCCGACGTCAACGCCGGGCTTAAAGCACGCGGCATCTTCGGCGGACACGATCTGTCGGGCGAGTTCCCCGAGCTCGGCCAAAGCGCGCTCTACTGCGTGACCGAAATCCACAACCGAGCCGACCTCGACCGGCTGGCCGGCGCGGTGCGCGAGGTCGTGGGCGGTTGAGGGGGTGCGCGCGCCCTGTTCGCATGGCGGGGCGCCTTAAGGTCTGACAAGGAACGCCATGGCTGTTCTGGTGACGGGCGGCGCGGGGTTCGTCGGCCTCAATCTGATCGAGAGGCTCTTGGAGCGCGGGCGCGAGACGGTCGCCTTCGACCGCCGCCCGCCGCCTGAGGCCGCGATGCGCGACTTCGGCCCTCTTCCGGGCACGCTTCACGTGGCCGAGGGCGACGTGACCGAGGGGCCTGCGATGGAGCGCGTCTTCGCGGACCACGCCATCGACGCGGTGGTCCATGCGGCGGTCATCACGTCGGGGCCCGAGCGCGAGCGTACCGACGGCGCCACCATCATCCGCGTCAACGTGCTCGGCACTTACGAGGTCCTTGAAGCGGCACATCGCCACGGCGCCGGGCGCGTCGTCTACGTCAGCTCAGGCGCGGTCTATGGCGCGGCCGCGTTCGGCCCCGATCCCCTGGACGAGGCGGCGACCGTCCCGGTCCCCGACACCCTTTACGGCATCACCAAATATGCGGCCGAGCGCACCGCGCTGTACTACGGCCGGGCGTGGGGGATGGACGTGTGTGCGGCGCGCCTCGGCGGCGTGTTCGGACGCTGGGAGCACGCGAGCGGGGTGCGCGACACGCTGAGCGTGCCACTGCAGCTCGCGCGCCTCGCGATGGAGGGGACGGAAGCGGTCCTTCCCCGCGAAGGCGTCAAGGATTGGGTTTACGCAACCGACGTGGCCGACGCGCTTATCACGCTGTTGGAGCGCGAGAAGCCCGAACACGACGTCTATCACGTGGGCGCCGGACGATCGTGGAGCGTCGCGGCCTGGTGCCGGGCGCTGAAGGGCGCGATCCCTGCGTTCACGTACCGTATCGCGGATGCGGGCGAGGCCGCCAACGTCGATTACCACGCAGCCCGCGACCGCGCCATCATGTCGGTGGCCCGGTTCGCCGACGAGGCCGGTTTCCGGGCCCGTTTCACGCCCGAGGCGGCGCTTGCCGACTACGTCGACTGGATCAGGCGCCACGCGCTCTGGCGCGCGTGACGCGCGCGCGACAGACGCGCTCACGTATCCATAAAATCGGATAAGGGGGTGGCAGCGGTCCGACGTCGCGCCTCAGAAAACCACTACGCTGCAGATTGATTCGCCCGCGTGCATAAGCTCGAAGGCATCGTTGATTCGGTCCAGGGGCATGGTGTGGGTGATGAGTTCGTCGATTTCGATCTTGCCGTCCATGTACCAGTCGACGATCCGCGGTACATCCGTTCGCCCCTTCGCGCCGCCAAATGCGGTGCCGCGCCACACCCGGCCGGTAACCAGTTGGAAGGGCCGCGTCGCGATCTCCTGGCCGGCGCCGGCGACGCCGATGATGATGCTCTCGCCCCAACCCTTGTGGCAGCACTCGAGTGCGTGGCGCATTGCCGCGACGTTGCCGATGCACTCGAACGAGTAGTCGGCGCCGCCCTTGGTGAGGTCGACCAGGTAAGAAACCAAGTCGCCTTCGACATCGTTCGGGTTGACGAAATGCGTCATGCCGAACCTCTCGGCGAGGGCGCGCTTGCCTGCGTTGGTGTCCACCCCGACGATCATATCGGCACCCACCAGACGGGCGCCCTGGACGACGTTGAGCCCGATTCCTCCGAGGCCGAATACAACGACGTTGGCGCCGGGTTCGACTTTGGCCGTGTTTATTACCGCGCCCAAGCCGGTAGTGACGCCGCAACCGATGTAGCCGACTTTGTCGAAGGGAGCGTCTTTGCGAATCTTGGCGACCGCGATCTCGGGCAGGACGGTGAAGTTCGCGAAGGTCGAGGTGCCCATGGAATGGTAGAGCGTCTCGCCACCAAACGAGAAACGGCTGGTGCCGTCCGGCATGACGCCCTGGCCTTGGGTGGTGCGGATCGCTTGGCACAGGTTGGTCTTGCCCGACAGGCAGTACTCACATTGGCGGCACTCGGGTGTGTACAATGGGATTACGTGATCGCCCGGTTTGACGCTTGTCACCCCGGGCCCGGTCTCGACGACGATTCCGGCCCCCTCGTGGCCGAGAATCGCGGGGAACAACCCTTCGGGATCGCCGCCTGAGCGCGTGAATTCATCGGTGTGGCAGATGCCGGTCGCCTTGATCTCGACCATCACCTCGCCGTCTTTCGGCCCCTCCAGCTGAACCGTCTCGATTTGCAGTGGTTCGGTCGTCGCGAAGGCCACCGCAGCTCGTACGTCCACGTCATCCTCCCCCGATCTTACCCGGCATTCCTAAAAGGACATTCTGCGGGTTCCGCCAGATTCAACGGCGATGTCAGCCGAAATCGTTCGGCCAGTGTACCATTGATCACCGCGCGCAATCGTGAATCTGATCGTCCTCGGATTACGCGGCTGCTAGCGGCGCGCGCGCTGAGAGCGGCGCCTCAGGCGGCCGCTTCGCCCGTCCGGCGCGGGCACCATCGTCGCGCTGATGGAAGCGAACGATGCGCCACCTCGAGTACCAGGCCTACGTGGCGCTGGTGCTCGCCGACATCGTGCGCCACGTGCATGCGGCGCGAAACGACTTCGATGCCGTCGTGATCGGCGGCTTTTACGACTTGGATCTCAGGGAGGCCCGCGAGGTTTCGGGGCGCGCCGTCGTGACGGCGCCGTGCCAGGCGGCGACGGCGATCGCGTGCAACCTCGGCAACACGTTCTCGATCCTGGTGGGTCAGCGAAA
>JASMAE010000280.1 GCA_030754475.1 Rhodospirillales bacterium | reverse complement strand
AGACCCGCTCGAGGTTCACCTTGCCGACTTCGAGCAGGGTGACGGGCGTCATCGATACGACCGTGGCGCTTCGCGGCGATCCCGTCAGCAACGACATCTCGCCGAACACGCTGCCGGGCTCAAGCGTGGCGATCCGGCGCTGCGCGCCGTCGTGAACCTTGTTCAGGACCTCGAGACGGCCCGCGACGACGACGAACATGGATTGGCCGCTGTCGCCCTCGCCGACGACCGTCGCGCCCGATCCGAGCTCAAGCGGATGAACGTCGCGCGCGAGCTGCGCCAGCACTGACGAGTCCAGGGGATGGAACAGCTCGACGCGGTGAAGGAGCTCGGCCACATCCATATCACGCGCGATCGCGCGCGCCGCGCGTTCGTAAATGGTAACGTCCCGCTTCGGGTACGCTGGCGCCAGGCCAGCCTGATTCAGGTAGTTGAGCGCGTTGAACACGACATCGCGCGAGACCGGGAACTGCTTGGGATAGTCGTCGAGCCAAAAGTGCATGACGTACTCGACACCGCGTTCGGTGCACTCGCCGACGAGCACGATCGGCGCCGGATCGGCGCGCACGCCGTCGGTGGCCTGGATGGCCGAGGTCAGCACGGCGACGGCGCGCTCAGGCGGCGCGCTGTAATCGAGACAGATGGTCTTGTGGACCCGGAACGGGCGCTTGGGCGCGTAGAAGTTGATGAAGCGGCGGCCGGCAAGCACGCCGTTGGGAATGGTGATCGCCTCGCCGTTGATCGTGACCAGCCGCGTGGCGCGCCAGTTGATCTCGATGACCTCGCCCGCCTCGCCGCTCTCCATCTCGATCCAGTCGCCGATCCGGAATGGACGCTCCACGTTCAACGCGATCCCGGAGAAGACGTCCGAGATCATCGCTTGCAGGGCGAAGCCGATGATCGCGACGAGGACGCCGCCCGTCGCCACAATCCCCGTCACGGGTCGGTCGTAGACGACGGCCGTGAGCGCCATGATGGCGGCGGCGAACAGCACGACTCCGCCCACGTCGGATAGGATCTTGGGGAATTCCACCTGCCGCGCGCGCGCGCCGACGACCAGCACGTACTCGAGCGCCCGTTTCGCAAGCCACGCCGCGCAAAGCCAAAGCGCGGTGGCGGTGGCGGCGCGGACGTACCCCGCCGCACCTTCGGCGTCGAGGAAAAGCGCGGCGCCGATGTCGCCCGCCTCCACGTAAAGGCCCGCGAAAGCGGTCGCGACGAGCACGGGAAGCGCCAGCCGCCGGGCCAGCGTCGCGGACTCCGATCGCGCCATCACGCCTGTTCCTTTCGCAGCCGCCGCCTTACCATGGATCGCGCAAGAAGGTAGCAGACTCCCGGGTCCCCGAACCAGAACGATGATCCGAGTCACGCCCCAAATCGACCTCGACGAACGCGAATTCCGCGAGCGCTTCATCCGCGCCGCGGGGCCCGGCGGCCAGAACGTCAACAAGGTCGCGACCGCGGTCCAGTTACGCTTCGACGTGGCCGCCTCGGCGTCCATTTCCGATGACGTGAAGGCGCGCCTGCGCGTGCTCGCGCGCGGCCGCATCAACCGCCTGGGCGTCCTCGTCATCGAGGCTCGCCGTTACCGGACGCGCGAGCGCAACCGCCGCGACGCG
>JASMAE010000279.1 GCA_030754475.1 Rhodospirillales bacterium | reverse complement strand
CCCACGCGCGCGCGCGCGCGTGTTCATGACGCCGCCTCGTCGAGGCCTGCGTCGGTCGCAACCGGGGCGGCCCGCGGCCGGACGCCCAAAAGGTGGCAGATGGCGTAGGAGAGATCGGCCCTGTTGAGGGTGTAGAAGTGGAACCGATCGACGCCGTTCGCACGCAGGACCCGGCACTGTTCGGCGGCGATGGTGGCGGCCACCAGCTTGCGCGTCTCGGGATCGTTGTCGAGGCCCTCGAACTGGCGCGCGAGCCAGTCCGGCACGGTGGCGCCGCACAGGGCCGCGAACTCGGTGACGCGCCGGAAATTGGTGACGGGCAGGATGCCGGGGACGATGGGAACGCCGATGCCGGCGGCCCGGGCGCGATCGACGAAGCCGAGGAACGTCCGCGGTTCGAAAAAGAATTGCGAGATCGCCCGGCTCGCGCCCGCGTCGATCTTGCGCTTGAGGTTGTCCAGATCGGCGGCCGCGCTCGTGGCCTCGGGATGGACCTCGGGATAGCACGCCACGCTGATCTCGAAATCGGCGACCCGCTTGAGGCCCGCCACCAACTCGGCGGCATAGGCGTAGCCCCCGGGATGGGGTCGGTAGCGCGCCTCGCCCTGGGGCGGATCGCCCCGGAGCGCGACGACGTGGCGGATACCCGTCCGCCAATACCGCCGCGCGACACGATCGACCTCTTCGCGGGTCGCCGTCACGCAGGTCAGGTGCGCGGCCACCTCGCGGCGCGTCTCGTTGCCAATTCTGACGACCGTGTCGTGAGTGCGTTCCCGGGTCGCGCCGCCCGCCCCATAGGTCACCGAAAAGAACTGCGGGTCCAAAGGCGCCAAGCGCTCGACACAGGCCCAAAGCGATGCGGCCATCTTGTCGGTCTTCGGTGGGAAGAACTCGAACGAAACGGCGACGCCGTCGCGGATCGGCGGCGTGAAGTCGCGAGCGTCGCGCCCGCGATCGCGCGCGTCCGTGGGGCGCGCCGCGCCGGGTTCGCGCTCAGCCACCGGGGTGTACCTCGTAAGTCGCCTCTCGCCGCGGATCGCGCACGGCGGGGCGCGCGGCGCCGAGCCAAACCGTGGTCGTCAGCTTGTCGCCCGGCAGGTGGACCACGTCCTCCGTCTCAAGCCGAGCGGCGGCGAACCATTCGGCCACTTGGGCGTCATCGAATCCGAGGCGGCGATGCTCGTGCTCGGTGCGAAGATGCTCGAGTTGGTGGGGTGCGAAATCAACGACCACGACCCGTCCGCCGGGCCGCAGCACCCGCGCGGCTTCGGCGATCACGTGTTCGGGATGGTCAGCGAAGTGAAGCACCTGGTGGATGGTTACCGCATCGAAGGAGCCGGGCGCGAACGGAAGGTTGTACATGTCGGCCTTGCGAAGCAAGCAGTTCGTCAGCTTCGACGTCTCGAGGTTGGCGCGCGCGACGGCCAGCATCTCGGGCGAGAGATCGATTCCCGCCGCCCGGTCGACCTGGGGGCCGAGGACCTGGAGGATGCGCCCGGTGCCGGTCCCCACGTCCAACAGGTCGCGAGTGGTCCCGTTCGAAAGCATCTCGCGAAGGACGTCCTCAACCTCACGTTCGTCGATATGAAGCGCGCGCAGCTCGTCCCATTGTCGGGCCACCTTGCTGAAGTAGGCGGCCGCTTTTTTTGCGCGCGCTTCCTTGACGCGCGCGAGCCGTTGGTGGTCGAGCGCAATCACGGTGTCGTCGCCGGGCGTCATCGCCGCCAGCTTACGCGCCAACTCACCCGCGGGCCCATCGCGCTTGAGACGGTGAAAGACCCAGCTCCCCTCTCGGAAGCGTTCAAGCAGTCCGGCCTCCACCAGGAGCTTGAGATGGCGCGAGACCCGAGGCTGGCTCTGACCGAGCACGGCGACCAGCTCGCTCACCGTGAACTCGCCTTCGGAACAAAGCGCGAGCAACCTGAAACGCGTGGGCTCGGCCACCGCGCGCAGCGCTCCCAACAGCAAATTCATCGTGCCGCCCCCTTGTCCCGATGGTCCACGCACATCCGATCGTGGCTCCAATGCGATATTTATACATGCCGATATCTCTATATCAGACTAAACAAATATCTCCTTTGTCGTCAAGTCGATTTTGGGTGGCGCGGGACACCCCGCCGGTTTGTTGTATATTTGCAACGCCCGTGGTAATTTACACACAATCCAACCCCCCTCCCGCTTTTCATTCAAGGGCGCTTGTGATAGGAAACCCGTCTACTCATGTTCACCGGAACAAGCTGCCCCAAGATCGGCAGGGTTTTCGGTTGGTGACGAGTCGGCAGGGTTTTCGGTTGGTGACGAGAACGCTTCTACATATTGTGACGAAGGTTGGTCGTACCCCAATTTATGGTAATTTCCCCCGATCATCGCGGAGTGGTGCGCGTAAGGCCGCAGGGGCCATTCCAAGCCCCCGCGTCGAAGCGAGCCGGCCGGGCCCACGAAGCCAGGGAGGCTCGGTCGATACCATGAACGCACACCCCTTTCGTCGTGCCCTAGTTCGCTGGAGTGCCCCGCTTCTCGTTCTGCTCTTAGCTTCGGGCTGCGCCACGGCTCCCGACCCCGGCGATACCGTGGCTGTCGCCGAGTTCAAGGAAATCAACGATTCCGGCGAGCCCACGAACCGAGCTGTATTCGGGTTCAACCGGTTCCTCGACAAGATCATCCTGAAACCGCTGGCGAGCGGTTACCGGAAACTTCCCGACGCCGTGCAGAGTAGCGTTCACAACTTTCTCAACAACTTGCGGTCGCCGGTCATCTTTTTCAACGACATCTTACAGGGCAAGGCCAATCGCGCCGGCTCCACGCTCGCGCGCTTCGTCATCAACTCGACCGTCGGGATTGTCGGCCTCGGGGATGTGGCGGATGGAATGGGTTTCCCGTTCCATAACGAGGACTTCGGCCAGACCCTCGCGGTCTGGGGCGTCGGCGACGGACCGTACGTGATGCTGCCGATCTTCGGGCCGTCGAATCCGCGCGATACGGTCGGGCTCGTCGCCGACTTCTTCGCCGACCCCCTGAACCTCTGGCTGAACAACATCGGCTACGAAAGCGCGATCATCGCCCGCGGGGGCTTGCGCGGCGTCGACGAACGCGCGCGCAACTTCGACGCCCTCGAGGATCTCGAGCGCTCCTCGCTCGACTTCTACGCCGCTGTCCGCAGCCTCTATCGTCAGCGCCGGACCGATCAGATCAGCGACGGCGAAGGGACCGCGATCCTGCCAGCGCCGGCCTTGGGCGGCGAGGAACCCCTTTTTCCTGCGCCCGCTCCTGGGGGCGAAATCTCCCGCGCGAACTGAATATGTCAGTCGGTCGGTGTTTGCGGCCCGCGCTGGTCGGTCTCGTCCTCGTGACGGCCGCCGGTCCGTCGGCCCAGGGCGCGACCGATGCCGAGACGCGGGCCTCCAACTTCATCGACGCGTTGTCCGCCAACGCAATCGAGGCGTTGACGGTCGCCGAAGTTCCGCGCACGGAACGTATCGCCCGCTTCCGAACCCTGTTTAACGACCATTTCGCCGTCGAGGCGATCGGGAAGTGGATTCTCGGACGCCATTGGAGGCAGGCCACGGTAGATGAACGCGAAAAGTACCTCGCTCTTTTCGAGGACTTGATCGTCGTCTCCTACGTCGATCGCTTCGCCGAGTACACGGGCGAGCACCTGAACGTGACGCGGACCGTCGTCGTCGATTCGACGAACGTCACGGTCTTTTCCGAGATCATGCGGCCGACGGGCGGGCCACCGGTTCGCGTCGACTGGCGCGTTGGCAGCCTGGACCAAACCCTGAAGATCGTCGACGTGGTCATCGAGGGTACGTCCATGAGCGCGACGCTCAGGTCCGACTTCGGCTCCATCATTCGCCGCAACGGCGGTGGGGTCGCGGGCCTGATCGCCGAGATGCGCGAAAAGACCCAGTCTCTCCGGAAATAGAGCCGCCGGCACGTCCCCAGCGGACGCATCGCGAAGAGCGCTCAGGCGCGCGTCAACGGCTTGTACTTGATGCGGTGCGGCTGATCCGCCTCGGCGCCCAACCGGCGGTGGCGGTCCTCTTCGTAGTCGGCATAATTTCCTGCGAACCAAACCACCTGGCTGTCGCCCTCGAAGGCGAGCATGTGGGTCGCGATTCGATCCAGGAACCAGCGGTCGTGGCTGATGACCACCGCGCAGCCGGCGAACGCTTCGAGCGCATCTTCG
>JASMAE010000278.1 GCA_030754475.1 Rhodospirillales bacterium | reverse complement strand
AGGCGCGAGCGCAACTCCGCGGGAGCGAAATCGTCCGCGGCGGCGGCCGTCGCCGCAATTACCGCTGCGGCGACGATTCCTCCGACCGTTCTGGGCAATAGGGCGATCATCGCCCGGATGCTACCACGGGCCGGTGCCTCGTCCCACGCCTGTGCGGTCGGCGGCGCCTTGCTCAGGCGATCCTGGGCGCGCGTCCGGCTACAGGGTACAGGGGATCGGTGTAGCCGGGCGTAGACGGGTGGCCGGCCGGCACCATGGCGTCGATCAGCGCCTCGTCCGCGGCGGTGAAGCGGTGATCGAGGGCGCCGAGATAGCTCCGCCATTGGGCGGGGGTTCGCGGACCCGCCACCACGCTCGCGACATTGCTGCTGTTCAGGACCCAGAGCAGTGCGAACTGGCCGGCCGTCATGCCGCGCGCCTCGGCGTGGTCCTTGATTCCTTGCACAAGCGCCAGCGATTCGTCGCGGTATTCGGTCTCGATCATGCGCGGATCGTACCCGGTGACGGCGCGGCTGTCCGGCGGCGGTTTTGTGCCGGGCCGGTACTTCCCGGTGAGCACGCCGCGCGCGAGCGGCGAATACGGAACCGCGCTGACGCCGTAGTAGCCGCAGGCCGGCAGGTAGTCCGTTTCCGGCATGCGGTTCATGGCGTTGTAGTAGGGTTGGCTCACCACCGGTCGGGGAAGGCCGAGCGAGTCGCCGAGACGGATCAGCTCGCCGATCTGCCAGCCGCGGTAGTTGGAGAACCCCCAGTAGCGGACCTTGCCCTGGACGATCGCATCGCCGACGGTCGCCACCGATTCGGCAAGCGGCGTGTTCGGGTCGTGCTTGTGCAAATACCAGATGTCGACGTGGTCCGTTCCCAGGCGCGTCAGGCTTCCGTCGATCGAGCGCATCATCCACTTGCGGCTGAGCGGTCCTGTGCGCGGGGCGGGATCGCGGGTATAGCCCACCTTGGTGGCGATCACCCATCGGTCGCGATCTCTTCGCGTCAGGCGGCCGATGATCTCTTCGGATCGACCGTCCATGTAGCCGTCCGCCGTATCGACGAAATTGACGCCAGATTCGCGCAAGCTTGCGAACATGCGTGCGGCCGTCTTTTCGTCGGTACGCCCGCCGATCGTCATGGTGCCGAGGCAAAGCACCGAAACCTTCAGGCCCGAGCGTCCAAGCGGGCGGTATTCCATGAAATGGGCTCCGGTGCGGGGATCGAAAGGACCGCGACTGTAACCGAATCCGAAAGTTCGGTCGCGAGGTGGCGCGCGCGATTGTGGCGGCACGGGCAAACGTCGGCTAGAATAGGGCCATGACGAAAGCAATCGGCCTCGCGGGTTTTGTGGCGCTTGCAGCGGTCGCGCTTTGGGCGCCCGAGGTGTTTGCCGTCAGCAGCGCGCTCGCACGCTACGCTGTCGACACGTACCTCATGATCCATCTCGACATGGAAAGCGTGCGGCTCGCCTGCTTTTAGCGCCCAAATCGGTTTTGCGGGCCGGCGCGAAACCACGTGCGTGGACAACGATGGTGCCGCTCGCGCGCCTCGCGGGATGCGCGCTCACAGCCCCTTGGTCGAGCCTCCGTCGACGATGGTCTGGGTGCCCTGGACGTGACGGGCCAGCGGCGAGGCAAGGAACGCGGTCACGGTGGCGACGTCGGCCGGGAGCGCAAAGCGCCTGATCCCTTGCGAGGCCAGGCTTCGTCGAGCGGCTTCGTCACGCTCAAGCCCCAGTGCCTCGGCGCTCCGGGCGAGCAAGGTTTCGTAGCGGTCGGTCTCGGCGACGGTTCCCGGGTGCACCACATTGACGTTGACGTCGTCGGCGAGCCCGAGATTGGCGAGCGCCTTCGAGAAATTCGCGACCGCTGCGTTGACCGAACCGCCGATCGCGAAGTGCGGCCCCGGTGTCAGCGCACCGGTGCCGACGATGTTGATCACCGTTCCGTGGCTCTCTTTCAACATCGGCCAAAGCGTGCGGCACATGCGCACGTATCCGAAGAACTTGAGCGCGAAGCCGCTCTCCCAGGCCTCTTCGTCGAGAGTGAGGAAGTCGCCGCTCCGGGTGTCGCCGGCGTTGTTGACGAGGATGTCGATCCGGCCGTAGGTACGGCGAACCGCCTCGAACGCCGTCTGGATCCCGTGCGGGCCGCTCAAATCGGCCGAGCACAACTCAGCCCGCCGTCCGGTTGTTTCGCGGATATCGGCGCACGCCTTTTCGAGATTCGCGGCGTTCCGCGCCACCAGCATGACATCGGCACCCTCTTCGGCCAGCTTGCCGACGATGGCGCGCCCGATTCCCCGGCTCGCGCCGGTGACGAGGGCGATCTTTCCTTCGAGTCCCAGATCCATCCGATCCTCCGAAATTCGTTCCTGCCGACCCGGGTGGTCGGCTGCGTGACGCGCGAACGGAATCACGCATCGTTCCATGAGACCGGAGCCGAGGCGCATCCGCAAGCTCCGTCCGCGCCGGGCCTTTGGGGCGCACGCCTCGCGGATCGTCCGGATCGGCGAGATTCGTGACGAGGTGGGCCGTCGCGGGTTATGATGGGGCGCCAACGGCCGCGGTGGTGGGGTATCGTTCGATCACCTCGTACGGCGATTTCATCTCGGACGCGCGGGCGTTTTACTATGCGGTGGGGGATTGATGACCAGCGAATGGACTGACGAGCAAACGGACCTCGAGCCGCTGCTCCGCGAAATCGACCGCCGGCACCCGAGCAACCGTCGCCTGCGGTTCATGGTGGAAGCCGCCGCCGAGGCGTTGCGCTTGATCGAGAACGACGAGCGCGCAAGTTCGGCGCGCTCGCAAGCCGGCGATGTCCTTCGTGCCGCGTTCCAACGTGTTCACGAGGAAACGCGCCAGTCCGGGCAGTCCTGATCGATCCCCGCCGCTGCGGCGCGCGCGCGCGGCATGGGGCATCGAAGGCTGTGGACGCGGACCCGCCTAGTGTGACTCTAGCGTGAGGGCCGCGTTTCAAGCGTTACGCGATGGGCCGGGCGCCGTCCGGGGCATCGCCTTGATGGCGGCGGCCATGATCGCCTTCGCCGCCATGAATGGCTGCGTGCGATATCTGTCCAGTGAAATGCACCCGTTCCAAATCGCGGGAATTCGCTCGGCGTTCGGACTGCTGATCTTCGTTCCCGTCCTTGCGCGCCGGGGCTTGGCGCCGCTTCGCACGCAGCGAATCGGGCTGCTCGCCCTACGCGGATTCTGCCACGTCGCCACCATGCTGATGCACTTTATGGCGCTCAGCCTGATTCCATTGGCGACGTTCGCGTCGCTGAACTTCTCGATCCCGCTGTTCACGACCATCCTGGCGGTCATCTTGCTCGGCGAGGTGATCCGGCTTCCCCGTCTGGTGGCACTCGGTGTCGGCTTCGCGGGAGCCTTGGTGGTGGTTCGGCCGGGGATCGTCGGCGTCGACGTGGGCGCGGTGCTGGTGCTCGTCGGCGCGGCGACGTTCGCGGCCTCGGTGATCATCCTCAAACACCTGGTGCGGACCGAATCCACCGTGACCGTCACTTATCTACATGAGCGTGGTTGTTGCGCCTGCGACCCTGATCGCGGCGATTCCCTTCTGGCAGACGCCGACGCTGGCGCAGCTCGGCCTGATGGCGGTGATGGCGGGGCTTGGCACCGGCGGGTTCCTGTTGTTCACCCGGGCGTTCAAGGAGGCGGAGGTGACCGTTCTTGCGCCCGTGAACTTCACCGGGCTGATTTGGTCCGCGATCTTCGGGTATTTCGCGTTCGCCGAGATTCCGGACGCCTGGACTTGGGTCGGCGGGGCGATGATCTTTTCTGCGACCTCCTACATCACCTATCGTGAGCGCCGTAGGCAGGGTCGTTCGCAACATCGAAATGGGGGATGAAATGGCGTCAGGCAGCACCCTTGATGGAAAAGTTGCCGTGGTCACGGGCGCGGCGGCGGGAATCGGTCGGGCGACGGCGCGCCTTTATTCCGCCGAAGGCGCCCGCGTGGTGGTCGCCGACATCGACGCCGAAGGCGCCCGCCTCGTCGCCGACGAGGTATCGGGGACTGCGGTGGTCCTCGACGTTGCCGACGAAGGCGAGGTCCGGTCTTTGTTCGAGGCGTGCGAGGGGGCCTACGGGCGCTTGGACGTGCTCGTCAACAATGCCGCCTACGTTCCCACCCGGGCGCGGGCGCGCGATGTCGAGGTGGATGACTGGGACCGGGTGTTCGCGATCAACGTGCGCGGCGTCATCCTGTGCATCAAGCACGCGCTGCCATTGCTGGAGCGCCAGGGCGGCTCGATCGTGAATGTGTCCTCGCGCGCAGGGCTCATCGGCTTCGCCGGCCATAGCGCCTATTCGGGCAGCAAGTTTGCGGTCCGCGGAATCACAGAGGCCGTCGCTCGCGAGGTGGGACGCCAGGGAATCCGCGTGAACTCGATCTGTCCCGGAAGCGTCAATACCGACTCCCACCGTGCTCGTATCCGCGCCCGGGCCGAGCGCGAAGGCCGGACCGCGGACGAGATCATCCACACCGAGCACATCGCCACGGCGGCGTTGGGGCGTTGGGTGGAACCCGAGGCGGTGGCCGCGACCGCCCTCTTTCTCGCGAGCGATGGGGCGAGCGCGATCACCGGCGAGCACCTCAAGGTGGACTGCGGCAAATAGCGCCGCTCAAGTACCTTCGGCCATGGTCATCAGCGACACCCAAGCGCCCGTGGGGTCCGTGATGACGCAAAAGCGCCCGACGCCAGGAATGTCGCGCGGCGGCACCCGGATCTGGCCACCCAGATTTTCGACCTTGGCCGCCGTCGCATCCACGTCCGCCACGCTGACGTACGCCATCCAATGGGAAGGCATCTTCTCGCCCATGTGGTTTTCGTCCAACTTGAACATGCCGCCCGCATCGGTGTTGCCCGCAACCCAGATCGTATAGGCGCCGGGACCGGCGCCTTCGGGCATGGGCATCTCCTTCGTGGTCCAGCCGAGAAGCGCACCATAAAATTCCCGGCACGCGTCCCGATCGGACGTCACCAGCTCGTTCCACATAAAGATTCCGTGTTCGAAGGTTCCGTTTTCGGCCCCGAGCGCGAGGCTTGGGAGGCCGTATTCAACGACGAGACCATGTGCGAGCTGAACCGCAGGCTGTTTGCGCTGCCGAAATCGGTGCGCTACGACAAGCGCTGTTGGATATTTAGCCAAGCCGTCCCCGACATGCCACTCGCGGGCGAGCCGATTTCGCTCGCCGACGTGCTCAGCGATCCGGACCGGGTGCGCGAACGTCTACGCGCGGCGATGGTGGCCGTCTTCGGCTCGGATGCCGACCGCGACCAGGCGGCGCAATAGGAGCGCAATAGGAGATCGTACGATGGCGGAATTTCGAGGCAGCTACATCATCGCTTATACGCCGTTCACCGAGGGCGGCGCGGCGATCGACCACGAGGGCCTGAGACGATTCATCGACTGGCAGATCAAAGAGGGCACGCACGGGCTGATCGCGCTCGGTTCCTTCGGCCAGTTCCTGTCGATCACCGACGAAGAACGCACCGCCATCGTCGAGTCGTTCGTGAGCCAGGCGGCGGGACGCGCGCCCGTGCTCGTCGGCACCATGGACGCGCACACCCCCAACGCGGTGCGCTACAGCAAGGAAGCCGAAGCGCTGGGCGCTGACGGCATCATGGTTGCGCCGCCCTATTACTACACGCCCACCGACGACGAGATATTCGAATACTACAAGAAGGTCTCGGAGGCCGTTTCGATCCCGATCATGCTCTATAACAATCCCTTCACCACCAACGTCGACATGTCGGCGGCGCTGGTGGCGCGGCTGACCAAGGCGTTCGAAAACGTCCGCTACATCAAGGAGTCGAGCGGTTTCGCGGACCGCACCTACGACATCGTGCGGCTGACGGACGGCGTCATGAACAGCTTCGCCGGCTCGCGCGTTTACGAATCCTTCCTCATGGGTGCGGCCGGCTACGTCTCGCCGCCGGGCAGCTACGCCCCGCGCCAGTCGGCCCAGATGTGGGAGAGCCTGGTGAACGGCGATCTCGCCGGGGGCAAGTTGTTGTCGGACAAGTTCGCCGAATTGGCGCGTACGATACGTGCCGGGCATCCGAGTTACGGGAACTTGTGCTACAACCGCGAGCTCGTGCGATTGGCAGGCTATCCGATCGGCGATCCACGCCCGCCGTTTTTCTCTTTGGCGACGCTCGGCAAGGAGGGCGCCGAGCGCATGGCCCAGATCACGCCGATGTTCGAAGAGATCCGCTCGATCAACCTGGCGAAGGCCGCCGCCGAGTAGTCGGCGCAAAGCGAGAAACGCCCCCGCTGGATCGGCCGCCGAGCGGAGCCGCTCAAGACGGTGTGGGCCGTGTGCCGGGGCGGGGACGCCGATCGCTTGCGGTTCCAAGCGCCCCGTCCGCGATCGGTGGCGAAGGGATGACCATGGACATCGAGACGGACGTGCTCGTCGTCGGCGGCGGCGTGGCCGGTTGTTCCACCGCGTACTATCTGGCGCGCGAAGGGGTCGAGGTGGTCTTGATCGACCGCGGCGACGTGAACGCCGAGGCTTCGGGCGCCAACGCCGGCAGCATCCACGCGCAGATGTACTACCACAATTTCAACACGCGGAGTGCGGAGTGGATCGCAGCCTTCGCGCCCGTGCTGCCGCTGCTCAAGCTTTCGAACGAGGTTTGGCGGGAGTTGGCGGCTGAGCTCGATAGCGATATCGAGCTGGTCATCGCGGGCGGGCTCATGGTGGCCGAAACCACCGAACAGCTACGGTTGCTCGAGCGCAAGGTCGCCTTCGAGAACGCACAGGGCACCGAATCGACGATCATTTCGGCTTCCGAGCTTGCAACACTTGCGCCCTACATCAGCGATCGAATGATCGGCGCGGAATTCTGTCCCTACGAAGGCAAGGTGAATCCCCTCCTGGCTACGGCGGCGATCGCCAGCGCGGCGGAAAAATCGGGCGCGCGAATTCAGCGGCTCACGGCGCTCGAAGCATGGGCGCCCACCAGCAAGGGGTTCGAGGCGCACACCAGCCGCGGCCGAATCCTGTGCCGAAGGGCCGTCATCGCCGCGGGCGGCTGGTGTGAATCGGTGGCGGCGTTGCTTGGTATCAGATTGCCTGCCTGGGGTCGTCCGGTGCAATTGAACGCGACCGAGCCCACGCAGTACCGGATCGATCACTTGGTCTACTCGGCGGGCGAGAAACTGTCCTTCAAGCAAGCCATGAGCGGCAACCTGATCGTCGGCGGCGGCTGGCCGGCGACGCTCGACCCCGCAACCGGCGTGCAGATCGCTGAACACGCGATGATCGAGGCGAACCTGTGGACCGCGTTGCAAGTGGTCCCCGATCTCGCGCATCTTCGCCTGATCCGCACCTGGACGGGCATGGTGAACCAGACCCCTGACGCCAGGCCGCTGATCGGGCCGGTACCGGGTTTCCCGGGCCTTTACGTCAACACGTTCCCCGGAATGGGATACACGACAGGCCCGTGCTGCGGGAAATTGGTGGCCGAAGCCATGTGCGGCAAGACACCGTCGTTCGATATGGCCATCGGGGCGATCGAGCGCTTCGCAGATGCGGAGGTTTCCTGACGCATCCCTTGCGCCGGGGCCCAACCGTGGTCGTCAGCGCCGTCCGCCGGATCCAAGGCTTCGTTGGCGTCAGGGAATCCTTCGTTGACGACGCTGCGCGCTTAAGCGGCGAGGCCGATCGAGGGCGGCCAAGATCGGCGCGAAGGTGGTGCGGCACGGGCGCCACATCACGTTCCAGCCGGCCGAAATCGCGCTACCCCGGGATTCGTTCGTCGAGCCTCAGCGCTCATGGAGTGGCTCGGACCGGCGCCCATACCAACATGACCAACGAATTGGCGCTCGTGCATGAAACGACGGGACAAGCGTGCCCGGAACACCCCCCAAGGGGCGTTGTTGGACGCCGCAACGTATTCCACGAAATCGGCGCGACGGTGGTGGTCAAGTGCAGGCAGGTTGCCCGTCGCGCGAGTTTGGGTCAATATTGACCCCATCGGAGGACCCCAAATGGGGAATCCCGGGTATAGAGGAAGATCACCGCTAGACTCGATCGATGAACGGGGCCCGTATTGGAAACATTCGCGCAGAAAATTGTTCGTCGATACTCAGGAAGAAAATGAGCCATGACAAAGATTGCAGCGCCGAAACGGACCGGAAAGAAGGTTGATGAAGCCGGGAAGCAATCCCAATCGGCCCCTATAATGGCGGATCAACCGTCGGATCGAGCAAAATTAGGCAACAAGGTTTATGAAAAGGAGCTCGCCAAGCTTCACATCGAACTGGTCAAACTTCAAGAGTGGATCAAGGTCAAGGGACTGAAAGTCGTCGTCATCTTCGAGGGACGCGACGCGGCCGGGAAAGGCGGTACCATAAAGCGGATCACCGAGAAACTGAACCCGCGTATCTGCAGGGTCGTCGCCCTCGGCACGCCCACGGAGCGCGATAAGACGCAATGGTATTTCCAACGTTACGCGGCGCATCTGCCGGCGGCCGGCGAGATGGTCTTGTTCGATCGCAGTTGGTACAACCGCGCCGGCGTCGAACGGGTCATGGGATTCTGCACCGACGACGAATACGAAGAATTCCTTCGTTCGTGTCCTGAGTTCGAACGCATGCTCGTCCGTTCGGGCACCATCCTGATCAAGTACTGGTTCTCCGTGAGCGACCAAGAACAAGAGCGGCGGTTTCAAAAGCGGGTCACGGATATTACCAAACATTGGAAACTCAGCCCGATGGACCTGGAGTCCCACCAACGCTGGGTTGAGTACTCGAAGGCCAAGGACGTTATGTTCGCCTATACGGACATCAAGCAGGCGCCTTGGTACGTCGTGGAATCCGACGTGAAGGAACGTGCGCGCCTGAACTGCATCGCGCACCTTCTCAGCATGATTCCGTACGAGGACTTGACCCCCAAACGGGTCAAACTGGAGAAGAAAACGGACGACAAAGAAGGCTACGTGCGTCCCCCCAAATCCGACCAGACCTTCGTGCCCCAAGTCTATTGAACCAAACACCTGATCGTCGGAAATCCTGCGTCTCGACCACGCAATCGGCGGGCTGAGCGTGGACCATCCGTGGGCGCGTGCCTTGGCAGGCCGAATGAAGGCCGGAGCCGTCCCTATGACCATCACGAACGATGGAGAATGGAAGCTTGAGGGCCCTTTTTCGACTGCCGTGACAGATTGTTGCCCGACGCGGCGGGCCGATTGTTCGGGGCGGCCCTGGGGTGGAACGCTGAAAAGCGATTCCGGGGCGGCCACGATCTGGTCTCGATAACGCGGCTCACACCTGCCCGATGACCAAGCGGCTATAGCCGCCGCCCACCGTGGCCCGTCGGGCGTCCGACGGGCGCTCGCGACACGCAAAGCCGGCTTGGAAAACCCAAGCGGAGCGAGGCGCGTCTTCGAATGTTGGCCCGCCGCAGGCCGATTGATGCCGACGCCCACCGTGGCCGGCGCGGCCAATACTCTACGAGAGCATTATCCGACGTAATAGGGATTCGTCGGCGTATCGGGATTGATCGCGAGCTCGATGAAGTAATCGATCTTGGGCTCGAATGCTTCCCAAAGGAACCGCAGCTTCGCAAGCACCAGCGGGCCGTAATCCACTCTCAAGTCGACGATGGGGAACACGTGCGTGTCCACCACAAGGAGCGCGCCGGCGGTGATCTGCCCGAACTGCCCGCCCGCGGCCAAACCGGGCTCGAGACCGCAAAGCAGGCGCTCCGCCAGACGCGCGTCGGGATAACGCTCGTAGCTTTCGATCATAGCTTTCGGCACGTCCGGATTGCGGATGCCGTTCCCGGTCGCGACGCAGCCGTCGTCCTGATGGCCTTCGCGCATCGTCGGCACCGAATCGCCGCTGTTGAACACGGTGCCTCCATTGCGGTCCACCGCGGCCAATTGGCGCCAGCCCACGGTTTCGTTGCCGGTGACCAGGGCCTCGATGACCTCGTTCGCGGTTTTTCCCTCGGACAATAGATCGAGCCCCCTCGGGCCGAGGCGCATGTCGGTGACCTGTTGCGTAAGCACGGCGCCGGCGCCGGCGCGCACGAACGAACATCGCGCGCCGACGGCGAGGTTCTTGGCGGTGACCCCGGCGTCCGCCACGCGCGGACCGTGCGTCCCGCCTTCGATTCCGAAGGCGGTTCAAGCAATGATCTTACCGGTGCTTGGTTTCAAGCCGCTCATTCTTCGCGCTCCGCACCGCGCGGCAAACGGACGCAAAAGGGTATGCCTCAACGTCGGATTGGGGAACGGTTGCGAGCCGGTTAGGCGTTATCCGCCCCTTCGCCGTCGATCACCGAAGACGAGCGGCCGCGATCCGCATTAGGCCAGGCTTTCGAGCATGCAGTTCACGGGGATCTCGGAAACGGTCGCGTTGTTGGGCATCGAAAGCGCGAGCGCCACCAGCCGCGCCACGTCGTCGGGCTGAACGAGATCGGCGCGCGGGATCGGCATCTCTTCGCGCACCATCTCGGTGTTCACGGTTCCCGGGCACACGGCGGTGGCCCGGATCCCATGCTCCCAGCCGGCGTAGCGCGTGCTGTGGTTAAGCGCCACCAGCGCAAACTTGCTCATGAAGTACCCGGCGAGCGGGCTTTTCACCCGCTTGCCCGAAAGCGAGGCGATGTTGACCACGCGCCCGTGGCGTGTGCGCTTGAGGTAGGGAAAGACCGCGCGCGTCAGCAAGAACGGCGCGCGGACGTTGACCTCCCACATCTCATCCAGCTCCTCGACGCTGCCTTCCTCGATGCTGACCCAGTGGTTGACGCTGGCGTTGTTGACCAGCGCGTCGATACGCCCGAACCGTCGGAAGGCCGCCTCCGCCCAGCGCTCGGTCGCGGCGACCTCGCGGGCCTCATAGGCGACGATTTGGACCCGTTGGTCTTCGAACGGCGGGTCGTCGGGGACGGATTCGGGGTTTCGGACGCCGAGGCTGAGCTGATATCCGTCGTCGTGAAGCCGCCTGGCGATGGCGTAGCCGATCCCCCGGTTGGCGCCCGAGACGAGAACGACGCGGTCCTGTGGTGGCAACATGCCGGGTCTCCTTCAAGAGCGGTTGATCGCTCAGCTCCCAAAAGAACGGCGTATTGCCGGCCAAGCCAAGACAAAACTGCGCCAAAAGGAGTTGGGCGTTGGCGCGACGCCCGAGCGCCGTGCTACAATGCTTGCCAGCAACCCAACCCCGCAACGTCTTGCGAAGGAACGGCCCGATGCGCATAGGAGCGATTTTTCCCCAGACCGAGATCGGCCCGGATCCCGGCGCCGCCCGCGCGTTCGCGCAAGCGGCCGAGGATCTCGGCTACGACTACCTGCTTGCCTTCGATCACGTGCTGGGCGCCAACCCCGCCGGCCGGCAGGGCTGGACCGGTCCCTACGATCACACCCACATGTTTCACGAGCCCTTCGTGCTGTACGGCTATCTCGCCGGGCTCACGAAAACGATCGAGTTCACGACCGGGATCATCATCCTGCCGCAGCGCCAGACGGTCCTGGTCGCCAAGCAGGCGTCGGCGGTGGACGTCCTTTCCGGCGGCCGGTTCCGGCTCGGCGTCGGGGTCGGCTGGAACGAGCCCGAATTCGAGGCCCTGGGTGAGAACTTCCACAACCGCGGCCGCCGCTCGGAGGAGCAGATCGAGGTCTTGAGGAAGCTCTTTGCCGAAGAGTTGGTCACGTTCGAGGGCAAGTGGCATCGGATCACCGACGCCGGCCTGAACCCGATGCCCGTGCAGCGGCCCATCCCAATCTGGATGGGGGGCGGCTCGGCCGAAAGCGTGCGGACCAGCACCGACGCCGATAAGGCGACGCGGCGCGGCGGCAACGAGCCCGTGATGCGCCGCATCGCGCGATTGGGCGACGGCTGGTTCCCGCAGTTCACCGCCACTGAAGAGGGGCGCGACCAGATTGAGCAGATGCGGGGCTATATCCGCGAGGCCGGCCGCGACCCGGAAGCCTTCGGGATCGATGGCCGGATCAGTCTGGCCGAGCGAACCGGAGAGGACGAATGGGCCGAAGACTTTAGGCGCTGGCGCGAATACGGTGCGACCCACGTCGGCCTCGGCACCATGAACGTCGGGCTCACCGGTCCCGACGCCCACATCGATGCCATCCGCCGCTTAAAGGCCGCCGTCGACGGCGCTTGAGAGAGTGGACCCGACGAAGCCGGGCCCGAATTCGGGCCGCCGTGGTGCGCGCCCGATTGCAGGCGAACGCGCTAACGTCTTGCGAAGGGAGAATGCGATGCGCATTGGAGTGACATTCCCCCAGACCGAGATCGGCGCGGATGCCGGCGCCATCCGCGCCTTCGGTGCGGCCGCCGAGGACCTCGGCTTCGACTATCTGGTCGCCCTCGATCACGTCCTCGGGGCGCATCCGCGCAACCGCCCGGGTTGGACCGGACCCTACGACCACACCCACATGGTCCACGAGCCGTTTGTGCTTTTCGGTTATCTCGCGGGCGTGACGCGGACCATCGAGCTCTTCACGAGCGTCATCATCCTGCCGCAACGGCAGACGGTGCTGGTGGCGAAGCAGGCCGCGGCGGTCGACGTACTCAGCGGCGGACGGTTCCGGCTCGGGGTCGGGATTGGCTGGAACGAGCCCGAGTACGAGGCTTTGGGCGAGAACTTCCGCAACCGCGGCCGCCGCTCGGAAGAGCAGATCGAGGTTTTGAGGAAGCTCTTTACCGAAGAGTTGGTCACGTTCGAAGGCAAGTGGCACCGGATCACCGACGCCGGCCTGAATCCGATGCCCGTGCAGCGGCCCATCCCCATCTGGATGGGGGGCGGCTCGGCGGTCACCGTGCGGACCAGCACCGACACCGAAACGGCGATACACCGCGGCGGCAACGAGCCCGTGATGCGCCGCATCGCGCGACTTGGCGACG
>JASMAE010000277.1 GCA_030754475.1 Rhodospirillales bacterium | reverse complement strand
GATGAAGTCTGCCCGGTCTTGCCCGGACGTATTCGGCGGCTGCACTGGCCGATTCCGAATCCTGTCGCCCATACTTTCGATCGTCCGCGTGAGCGCTTCCGTGCCGCGCGCGAACAGATTCAAGAGCGAATTGAGAAACTTGTGGAGATCGTCGAGGGGGCCAATCAACCCTGAAAATCCATCGGGGAAATCCTCGGAGCCCGCTGGAGCACGTTGACACCGAGCGGGTCAAGGCGGTCTTCGCCGAATCCGAGTCTGATTCTGCCCACTTAGGAAAGCTGCCGGCCGATCAACGCGAGCGCGGCGGCCGCGGCGGCGAGGCGGATTGCCGCCCGGTCGCCCGCGAATAAGTGGCGCTCGTGACGGGTCTCGCGGCCTTTTCGCGCCGCCGCGATATGCACCAGGCCGATCGGTTTTTCCACCGTCGCACCGCCCGGCCCGGCGATGCCCGTGACGCCGATGCCGACGTCGGCGGGCGAGTGGCAAAGCGCGCCTTCCGCCATGGCGCGGGCCACCGGCTCGCTGACCGCGCCGTGCGCTTTGATTAGCGCGCCCGGTACGCCCAGCATCTCGGACTTCGCCTCATTGCTGTAAGTGACGAATCCCCGCTCGACGACATCTGATGCGCCCGGGATCGCGGTCAACGACGCCAGCACCAGTCCGCCGGTGCACGATTCCGCGACGGCGAGACGAAGCCGGGCGCTGCGGCAGGCGGTCAAGACCCGTTCGCTCAAGCTCGCGAGATCGTCCTCGGCCAACCCGGCGCCTCCTTATAGCGGGGCATCACTCACACGAATCCACCAGTTGAGAACGTAAAGACAGAGCCCGGCGTATGCGGCCGCGGCCACGTCGTCGATCATGATGCCGAACCCGCCACTGACGCGCCGATCCAGCCACGAGACGGGCCAGGGCTTGGTGATATCGGCCAGCCGGAACAACACGAACCCCAGCCCATAGATCATCAGATCGGGAGACACGGGGACCAGGGTAAGCCATTGTCCCGCGACCTCGTCGATGACCACCTCCGAGGGGTCTCGGCGCCCGCTCGCCCGTTCGATCGCGTCCGCGGCCCAGCCGCCGACAGCGAGCACGGCCATGCCGGCCGTCAAAAGGCCGATCGAACCGAAAGCCGACTGGATCGCCCAGGCGACAGGGAGCGCCGCCGCCGAAGCCCAGGTTCCCGGCGCCCCGGGAAGCCGTCCAATCCCGAAGACGGTGGCGATTGCACGGGCAAACCCGCTGCGACCGGAAGGCATAGGAAGCCGTTTCACAGGGGCGCACCCTCGCTTTCGCGGGACGTCCCGAAGATGCCGAAACGGCCGGTTCGCGGAGCCAATAGAGGCTTGCATGGCCCGGTCCGACTCGATACGGTTCGGGTCAGGTTTGAGACCGGTTCGTCAGCCAGACGAGACTGGAATTTCCCGTAATCGCTACGCGATAATGGGAAAACTAGACAAGCCGACGGGATCCTTCGGGGAGTCATCATGGGTCAGCGACAGACTCGCTCGCGGGGAAGAGGGTGGTTTAAGAAGCTTCTTAACCGGTACATTCCGGAACGCCAGCTCCATCTCCGAACGGAAGGCCGGATATCTTTCATCAGGTTTTCCCGGCGTGCGCAACTGGGCATCTTGGTGGCTTTGTGCGCGTTCGGCGGCTGGACCGGATTCGCCTCGGTCAGCTACTTCCTTCACGACATCGTCCTCGGGTCCAAGGAGAACGAGATCGCGAGCGCGCGACTCGCGTACCGCAGCGTTATTTCGGAAGTGGCCGAGTATCAAAACCGCTTTCTCGACATGACGCGGAACCTCGAGGAAGACAATGCGCTCATGCTCGACCTCGTGGAACAGAACACGGCGCTTCAACTGAACCTGAGCTCCGTGAGAAGCACGCTGACGACCACCGAATCCGACCGCAAAGAAATCATCAAAGCGCGCGAAAGCCTAAAGGGCGAGCTCTCCGACATCCAGTCGCGGATGCAATCCCTGATGGGCCGCAACTTCGCCCTTCAGGACACGTTGGGCACGACCGAGACCGACTTGTCCGCGGCCTTGAGCGAACGCAAAAGGGCGCGCGCGGACATCGACGTCATGGGCGGCCAAATCGCGGAGCTGGAAACCCGTCTC
>JASMAE010000276.1 GCA_030754475.1 Rhodospirillales bacterium | reverse complement strand
GATGGCGATCTATGCGCGGGCGCGGGGCTTGCGCACGCTCGCACTTTTCGACGTGGTCAGTTGCGCCGCCCCCATCGGCCTGTTCTTGGGGCGCATCGCCAATTTCATCAACGCCGAGCTGATCGGCCGCGTGACCGACGTGCCCTGGGCGGTGATTTTCCCGACCGGCGGGCCGCAACCCCGGCACCCGAGCCAGCTGTACGAGGCCGCGCTCGAAGGCGTGGTCTTATTCGTCGTCCTCAACCTTCTGTGGCGGCACCCGCGCGTGCGAATGCAAAGCGGCGCGGTTACGGGCGCATTCCTCGTCGGCTACGCCATTGCCCGCTCTATCGCCGAGCTCTTTCGCGCACCCGACGCGTATATCGGCTTCCTCGTATTCGGCACAACCATGGGACAGTGGCTGTCGCTGCCGATGCTTCTAGTGGGCCTGTTCCTGATTCTTCACCCCGCACGCCAGCACCCGTCCGGCCCGGCACGCGACTGATCGCATCGCTAGAGCGGATCGCGGCCGCGATCCCGCGCACCGCGCGACCGTCTCCCCGGTTCGCCCGGCTAAGCGGTCAACCGGTTGGCGACCATTGCTGAACCCGCCGTCGGGCTTCCCTCGGCGACCCGCCGGCCACGTCGGAGATATCGAATTGGGGCGGATGACCCGAGGCGGACAGTTCGTTTCCCGCGCCGACTTTCACGACCCCGGCGACGATTCGGATGCTCTCGCCGTTTGAGCGGAATCAGGGCCGACCTTCTCCGTGTCACCGGCGGCCTCGGCGCCGACATGCTTCTCGGATCCGCCGAGTTTGCCCAGAAGTCGCAACGTGCCGCCTTCGTTGATCACGTCGCCGCCGATATTTCCGCGGATATCGATGACGGCGTCCGGGCGGATGGTAACATCGCCGCCGATATTTCCGCGGACCTCAAGGATGGCCCCCGACTCCACGGTCACGTTTCTACCGATGGTTCCCCTCACCTCGACCGACATTGCGCGCGCGACCGTAACATCGCCGCCGATCCCGCCGCGAAAGCTCGAATCCGTGGCAAATCGCATGTCGCCCGCGACGTCGCCTTTGACCGAGCCCCCGTCCCAGGTTCCCGGTCCGAACACCTTGAGCGCGCGAAGGGCCAGCGCCAAGGCGACGACGATCGCCGGCCATTGGACCCACCAATCGCCCCGGGACGTGATCAGATTGACGACGAAAAGAAATGCGACGATCAGGCCGAGCTGCACGGCGCGGCTATAGAAGCGTCGCATCTGCGCCGCCTTCGCCTGGGATCGATCCCCGTGCGCGGGCGCAGATTCTGGGGGCGGCGAGACATCTTGGAATCGGGATTCGCCACTCACGGCACCTGGGTCCAATTGCACCCGGTACATGCGCACGGGCTCGGCGATGTTCTTGACCTTCTGTTCGCCCAGGTATTCGAAACCGAACCCGAGTTTGTTCTTGATCTGATCGTGAACCGAGGCGGAAATGCAGATTCCGCCGGGGTCCGCTACGCTCTGCAATCGGGCGGCCACGTTTACCCCGTCGCCGTAGATTTCGTCCCGGTCGACCATGACGTCGCCAAGGTTGACGCCGATCCGAAACCGGAGTCTGCGATCCTCCGACAAGTGCTCGTTTCGCGCCTTGAAGTCACGCTGTACGTCCACCGCGCAACTCAAAGCATCGAAGACACTGGCGAAGTCCGCCAGTATGGCATCGCCGGCAACGTGAACGACCCGCCCCGAATTGCCTTCGATCGCGGCCCAAAATCCGTCGAGAAAGGCCACGAGCGTTCGGTGCGTTCCCTCCTCGTCCTCCTCCGTCATTCGGCTGTAACCGGCAACGTCGCCATACAATATTGCGGCCAGTTTCCGTTTGATCTTCGGCGGTTCCATCTCGCCCACTCCACCCGGTCGAACGCGTCACGATTTCCCTGCCGCCACGCCCAGAAAATGGTTCCAAGCCCGCTTTTGCCTTCGCGGATTGCATCATTTAGATTCGCCCGCGACGAACGACAAAGCGGTCGTGCGCGCGCCCCGACAAGCCCGGAAGGATGGACCGCCTCGGATAATCGGAACGCGCCGCGGTCGGGGGCGCATCGCAAATTGCCGACATCGACCTCTTCGAAGACCCCGAAGGCCGTCGCAGGGCCAACCGGAGCCGTGAAGGGAGCACGCGTGGCGGACCTCGACCGAGACTTGAGGCGGCTGATCACCCACCACGGGCCGCTCAGCGTCGCCGAGTACATGGCCGCGGTGCTGGTCCACCCCCGTTTCGGAGTCTACACGGCACGCGACCCGATCGGCGCGGATGGCGACTTCATCACCGCGCCCGAGGTGAGCCAAGTGTTCGGCGAGCTCGTGTGCGCTTGGTGCCGGGTGCTCTGGCGCGCGATCGGCGCGCCCGATCCGATTCTCGTCGTCGAGCTCGGTCCGGGGCGCGGCGCGTTGATGGCGGATTTTCTGCGCGTGTCCAGGACCGACGCCGAATTCCATCGCGCGCTTCGCCTGTGGCTGGTGGAAGCGAGCCCGACGATGCGCGCTTCGCAGCGCCGATCCTTGCGCGCGGCCGAGATGATTGCGCCGCCATCATGGTGCGACACTTTCGCCCAGGTTCCTGATGGCCCCCTGTTGCTCATCGCCAACGAGTTCTTCGACGCGCTGCCGGTGCGCCAGTTCCAAATGACAGTCTCGGGCTGGCGCGAGCGGCGCATCGACGCGGCCGCGAACGGTGGCGAATTCCGGTTCGTGTTATCCGCGCCTTCGGGCGCGACCGCCTTGATTCCCGCGCGCTTGGCGAGTGCGGCGGAAGGAAGCGTCATCGAGGTGTCTCCGGCCCGAATCACGCTTGCATCCCAGATCGGCGAACGCGTCGCACGTTTTGGCGGCGCCGCGCTGATCGTCGATTACGGCGCGTGCGAAAGCGGAACCGGCGACACCTTGCGCGCGGTGCGCAGGCACGCTTTCCACCCCGTGCTCGAAGAGCCTGGCACGGCCGACATCAGCGCCCACGTCGATTTCGCAGCCCTCGCGCAAGCCGCGAATGAGGCTGGCGCGCGCGTCTTCGGCCCCATCGCGCAGAGCGCGTTTCTCGAGCGCCTCGGGGCCGAGGAACGCGCGCGGGCGCTGATCGCGAA
>JASMAE010000275.1 GCA_030754475.1 Rhodospirillales bacterium | reverse complement strand
TTGGGACTGGCATGAGCGCCTGTTCGCACACGGCCGCGAACTGGGGATCACAATCTTCAGCGCGCCCTTCGATGCGAGCGCGGTCGCGCTTCTCGAATCACTGGCGGCCCCCGCCTACAAGATCGCCTCGTTCGAGATCGTCGATACCGACCTCGTGGAGCGCGTGGCAGCGACCGGAAAGCCGGTGATCCTGTCCACCGGAATGGCGGACCTGGGTGAGATCGGCGACGCCGTGTCGGCGGCGCGCGCCGCGGGCTGCGAGCAGCTCGTCGTGCTGCATTGCGTCAGCGGCTATCCGACGCCGGCAGCCGAGTGCAATCTGCGAACGATCCGAGACCTCGGCGAGCGTTTCGAGGCGGTGGCCGGGCTTTCGGACCACACCTTGGGCACGGCGGTCTCGGTCGCCGGTGTGGCGCTCGGCGCCAATCTCATCGAAAAGCACGTAACCATGCGGCGCGCCGATGGCGGTCCCGACGCGGCCTTCTCGCTCGAGCCCGAGGAGCTCCGGCGGCTGACCGAGGAATGCCGGACCGTTTGGGAGGCCCTCGGCGAGGCGGGTTACGAGCGCAAGGCATCCGAGCGCGCGAACGTCGTATTCCGCCGCTCGCTTTACGTGGTCGAGGACGTGCGCCGGGGCGAGGAGTTCACCGTCGAGAACGTGCGCTCCATCCGTCCTGGATTCGGCCTCGCGCCGAAGCACCTCAGGGACGTCGTCGGGCGGAAGGCGAAGCGCGACGTCGCGCGCGGGACCGCGTTCGATTGGTCCTTGGTCGGGTGAGGGTCAGCCCCCGGCGCTTCAACCAGTTCTCGCGAAAAAGCGCCGCGTACACGAGATCCACTTCGCCTCCGCCCTGCAGGTAATGACGAGCCCGGCGGCCATCCTCGACCATTCCCGCACGTTTCATGATTGCCCGCATGGCGACGTTGGTTTCCATGGTGCCGGCGGTGATCTTGCGCATGCCCGCCTTCTCGAACAGCCAGTCGCAGGCGGCGAACCACGCTTCGGACGCGTAGCCTCGGCCCTGGGCCGCGGGCTCGCCGATCAGGACGGTGACGTCCGCGATGCCGTTGGCGCGGTCGAAGTAGGCCGCGATGTTGCCGATGTGACCGAGGGACGGGTCGTCGCGGACGACCATCGCCCACAGGATGTTGCCTGCCTTTAACATGCCATTAAAGTATTCCCGGCACGATGCGATCGTGTGTCGGCCGTGGCGGTGCCTGCTGAAGGCGGTGACGGCGTCGTCGTTGAGCCAGGCGACGTAACGCCGGGTGAGGAACTTCTCGGAGAACGGCTCGAGCAACAGTCGTTCCGTCTTGACGGGTTGGGGACGGGCCATGCTTCCACGAACCATGATGCGCCCGGCGGCGCCGGCGGCGAAAAGCTCATCGATCTTGCCGGATGCGTCAAGCGTCGTCGTTCCCGGCGATGGACGGAGCCGGTACCGCGGCCCATATTGTTGGCACCGAGCGCCGCTACGATGCCCCGAGACGAAATCATGACCGAAGTCGTCCACTGCGCGCGGTGCGTGGAGCCTAGTTCGCGGCCCGATTCGAACTTCGATTCGTATGGCGTGTGCTTTCCGTGCCGGTACGCCGAGACGCTGGACGAAATCGACTGGCAGGCGAGGGGGCAGGAGCTCGCCCAGATCTGCGCGTGGGGCCGCGAGACGAGCCTCGGCGCCTACGATTGCATCATCGGCGTGAGCGGCGGCAAGGACAGCCACCGCCAGTCCTTTTTCGTGCGCGATGAGCTGGGCCTGAAGCCGCTTCTCGTCTCGTGGGTCTATCCGCCCGAGCAACAAACCGAGCGCGGCGCGCGCAACTTGGCGAACCTGGTCAGCCACGGCTTCGACGTCCATATCGTCGGCCCCGCTCCGAAGACGTCCAAACGCCTGATGCGGCACAGCTTCCTCTCGCACGGGAACCTCTTCAAGATTACCGAGCTCGCGCTTTACGCCGCCATGCCGCGGGTCGCCATCGCGAACGGTATCCCTCTCATCTTCCTGGGCGAGAACCCGGCCTTGAACTTCGGTGGCAACGTCGGATCCCTCAACGGCGACGGCAACATGCAGAGGCTTCATCACACCCTCGCCGGCGCCCGTGTCGAGCCACTTTTGAAGGCCGGTTTCGAGCGCAAGAACCTCTATTGGTACGACTACCCGTCGGAAGAGGACTTCACGCGCGCAAACATTCGGATCGTCTACCTCGGCTACTACATGAAAGACTTCAACGACGTCGCCAACAGCCGGTTCGCGATCGAGAAAGGCCTCGAGGTGCGCGAGGGCGCGCACGCGGACCCGACCGAGACCGGCTCGATCAATCCAGCGGACGCGGTCGACGACGATTTCGTGCACGTGAACCAGTTCCTGAAATACCTCAAGTTCGGGTTCGGCAAAGTGTCCCAACAGGCGGCGGTGCAAGCACGCTACGGAATGATAACCCGCGAGCGTGCTCTCGAATTGGTGCGCAAGTACGACGGCAAATGCAGCCCGCGATACATCGCGAACCTTTGCCACTACCTGGGAATCGGGGAGACTGAATTCTGGGAGGTTGCGGAGCGATACCGCGACGCAGATCTCTGGCAGTTCAACAATCGGGCAGAATGGGAGCTCCGTGT
>JASMAE010000274.1 GCA_030754475.1 Rhodospirillales bacterium | reverse complement strand
GCGCACCATCCAGTCGTAGAACAAGAGGCCCCGGCGCTGGTAATTCCACGTTGCCACGAACTCAGTCACCAATAGCTCGATCGCGAAGGAGGCGAGGGGTACGTCGCGTGCGCGGCGCCACGCCTTGAGCATCAGGATAAGGTGTGTGGCCTTGCCGTCACCCGCTTCGTCGGCCGCTCGCAGGCGGTTGTATTCGGCCCCGGGGTCGATGGTGCGCCACGTCGCGAGCCCGTCGGCGTCGCACGTGGGGTAGCCGAACCGCCGTCCCTCGGCGGATCCTGATTTCGAGAGGCAGGGCAGGACGTTTACCGCGAGATCGCGCCCGGGACCCCCTTCGGCCAGCACTTCGTCGGTGGTGACCGTGATCCATCCGTCGCCGCGGGCCGCGACGGCGGCGAAACGCGCACCCACGGCGTGCACCAATTGGTCGGCCATCCAGTCTGCGGTCGGCGCTCTCGCGTCCTTCAGGCGCGCGTGCGAGGCGCTCGGAAACACGTACAGCATGTCGACGACGGTCGCGGGCCGGACCGCGGTTCCCTTGCCGTGGCCGCCGGTCACGATGTAGTCGCTTTCGCCGACGTCGGGAAATCCGCCGGCGAGCAGGTTGTCGAGGGGACGGAAGTGCGCCCGCAGGCAAGCCGCGACCTCGGCCGCAGCCACCTGGGCGGCGCGGCTTTCCGTCTCGGTCGGGATCAGGTCTTCGATGAAGCGATCGAAGCGCCGGCTGACGTAGTGCCATTCGGGCGTCATCGCGGGTCGGCCCACGTTGTCAGGACCTCAGGTGGGAAAAAAATGGGTGGTCCCGGAGCGAAGCCCCGGAACGCACCCCAAGTTTCCCAGGGAGGATCTCGGACAAAAAATCATGCTTACGAGCACCCACTGGTGCCGCCGCAGGTCATGCACTTGAGACAGGTTCCATTCCGGACCAGCGTGAAGTTTCCGCATTCGGCGCACGAATCGCCCTCGTAGCCGCGCAGCCTGGCTTCGCGCGAGTTTTCGGAACGGAACAGCGTTGCCGCGCCGGCGCCGTCCGTCGCCGCTGACGCACTGAGCGATTCGAAAGCCTGGACATTCACCGACTGGCCGTTGGCCGCGAGCGAATCCCGCACGGCGTGATCCTGGGCGAGCAGCGTAGCCTGCGGCGCCGTCTCGCGGTTTGCTTGCATGCCGCCCTCGAACACGACGACGTTGTTGCGGACGTAACCGGTCGAGGCGTAGCGCAACACCGTTGCCGCCATCACCTCGTCGCGTTTGGGCACGCCCTCCTCTTGGCCGCCGCCGAGCCCGTCGGCCGCCATGTTGTTGCCCTCGACGTGCGAAAGATCCATGCGGCCCAGATACGAAACCCCGAGTTCGCGGAAGATGTAGTCGAGGATCGACGTCGCCATCTTGATGGAATCGTTTCCTTCCACCAAGCCGGCGGGTTCGAACCGCGTGAAGGTGAACGCTTCGACGAATTCCACGAGCGGAACCCCGTACTGGAGACCGATCGAGATGGCGATCGCGAAGTTGTTCATCAGGCTGCGGAACGCGGCGCCTTCCTTGTGCATGTCGATGAATATCTCGCCAAGCACGCCGTCCTCGTATTCGCCCGTATGCAGATAGACCTTGTGGCCGCCGACGATGGCCTTCTGGGCGTAACCCTTGCGCCGGGCCGGCAGGCGCCGCCTTGTTTTCTGCCGTTCGATGACCCGTTCGATGACCCGTTCGGCAAGCACGCTCGCGCGCTCGGCGTCCGGCATTTCCAATATCTCGTCGGCCAGATCGCCGTCGTCATCTTCCAGCAACGCTCCTTGCAGCGGTTGCGACAGCTTGCACCCGTCGCGATAGAGAGCGTTCGCCTTTAGACCCAGGCGCCAGGACATCATGTACGCGTCCTTGCAGTCCTCGACGGTCGCCGGGTTCGGCATGTTAATGGTCTTGGAGATGGCACCAGAGACATAGGGCTGGGCCGCGGCCATCATGCGGATGTGGCTTTCCCACGACAGCGAGCGGGTGCCGATCCGTCCGCACGGGTTGGCGCAGTCGAAGATCTCGAGGTGCTCGATCTTGAGATGCGGTGCGCCTTCCAGCGTCATCGCGCCGCACACGAAGGTGTTGGCCGCCTCGATTTCGCCGCGCGAGAAACCGAGGGCGGTCGACATGTCGAAGCCGACGTCGTCGAGTTGGGCGCAGGTGAGACCGAGTTGCTCGGTGCAGAACGCTTCGCCCAGCGTCCACTTGTTGAACACGAAGCGAATGTCGAAGGCGTCTCCCAGCGCCGCCTCGACCTTTTCGATGGCGTCAGGCGTGAAACCCTTCTCGGTCAACGCGGCGTGGTCGATTGCCGGCGAGCCCTCGAGGGTCCCGCGCCCAACCGCGTATTCGATGATGTCAGCGACCTCGCTCTCGCTGTATCCCAGGCGCCGGAGCGCCGCCGGCACCATGCGGTTGATGATCTTGAAGTAACCACCGCCCGCGAGCTTCTTGAACTTGACCAGGGCGAAATCGGGCTCGATGCCGGTGGTGTCGCAGTCCATGACGAGGCCGATCGTCCCCGTCGGCGCGATGACCGAGACCTGCGCGTTTCGAAACCCGTTCGCCTCGCCAAGGGATTCGGCCCGGTTCCACGCCTCGCCCGCGGCGCGGACGAGTGCCTGATCCGGACAGGACGGCGTGTCCAGGGGAACCGGAGGAATCGACAGGCCTTCGTAGCCTTCGCTCAGACCGTGGGCTGCGCGGCGGTGGTTGCGGATGACGCGCAGCATGGGTTCGCGGTTCGCGGCGAATCCGGGGAACGCCCCGAGCGAACCGGCCATCTCGGCTGACGCCTCGTAAGCTGCGGCGGTCATGAGCGCGGTGATGGCGCCGCAGGTGGCGCGCCCGGATTCGGAATCGTACGGAATTCCCGATGCCATCAGCAAACCGCCGAGGTTGGCGTAGCCGAGCCCGAGCGTCCGGTATGCGTACGAAAGCTCGGCGATCCGTGCCGACGGGAACTGTGCCATCAACACCGAAATTTCAAGCGTGATCGTCCACAGACGAACGGCGTACTCGAACGCGGGAACGTTGAAGGAATCGTCTTCACGGCGAAACGCGAGAAGATTGAGCGAAGCGAGGTTGCACGCCGTGTCGTCGAGGAACATGTACTCCGAACACGGATTCGAGGCCGTGATGCGGCCGCCCGCAGGACAGGTGTGCCACTCGTTGATGGTGGTGTCGAACTGTAGGCCCGGATCGGCGCAGGCCCAGGCGGCGTAACCGATCTGTTCCCACAACTCCCGCGCCCTGAGTCGTTTTGCGGTCGCCTTGTCTGTGCGCCGGATTAACTCCCAATCGCCGTCGTCTTTCACGGCATCGAGGAAGGCGTTGGAAAGCCGCACACTGTTGTTCGAGTTCTGGCCCGAGACCGTGCGATAGGCTTCGGAATCCCAGTCTGTGTCGAAGACGGGAAAGTCGATGTTGGTATATCCCTGGTGCGCGAACTGAATGATGCGCTGGATATAATTCTCGGGGATCATGGAACCGCGGGCGGCGATGACGGCGGCTCTCAGCGCCTTGTTGCGCCGGGGATCGAAGCGGTGCTCGCACTCGCCGTCCTGGCAGGCGGCGATCACCGCGCTCAGGTGTTTCTTGGTCATGCGCGAGCCCGACACCAGCGCCGCCACCTTCTGCTCCTCGGTGACCTTCCAGTTGATGAAGTCTTCGATGTCGGGATGATCCACGTCGACGACCACCATCTTGGCGGCGCGCCGCGTGGTTCCCCCCGACTTGATGGCGCCGGCCGCGCGGTCTCCGACCTTGAGGAAGCTCATCAGACCCGACGACCGGCCGCCGCCCGAAAGGGGCTCGCTCTCGGAGCGCAGCTGCGAGAAGTTGGTCCCGGTGCCCGAACCGTACTTGAAGATGCGCGCCTCGCGCACCCACAAATCCATGATTCCGCCTTCGTTCACGAGATTGTCGTTGATGCCCTGGATAAAACAGGCATGGGGCTGCGGATGCTCGTAGGCCGACTTCGAGCGCTCCACCGCGCCGGTCCGGAAATCCACGAAATGATGTCCTTGGGCCGGCCCGTCGATGCCGTAGGCCCAGTGGAGCCCGGTGTTGAACCACTGGGGCGAGTTGGGGGCGCCCTTCTGGGTCGCGAGCATGTAACGCGTCTCGTCGTAATAGGCCCGCGCGTCATCCTCGGAATCGAAATAGCCGCCCTTCCAGCCCCAATAGGCCCACGCGCCGGCAAGACGGTCGAAAATCTGCTTGGCGCTGGTCTCGCCGCCGTAGCGCTCGGTCGCGGACCGCTCGGCCAGCGCGTCGTCATCCGGCACGCGCCGCCACAACCAGGACGGAACGTCGTCTTCCGGAACGGGCTTTAGCTCGGCCGGAATGCCTACTTTTCGGAAGTACTTCTGCGCCAGCACGTCGCAGGCGGTCTGCGACCAGGTTGCCGGAACTTCAATGGATTCGGCGTGGAATACGACCGATCCGTCAGGATTGCGAATCTCGCTCGAAGTGGTGACGAACTCGATTGCCGCGTACGGCGACGCGTCCAAATCCGTGAAATAGCGGTTGATCCGCATTTTCCCCCCAACAAGCTTAGTCGAAGCCAGATAGTCCCTTGCTCAGAGCCATCGGCCTCGTTCTTGGCCCGCGGCCCCACGTCGCATCGTTCCCAGAAACAACATTTCGTGGTCGTGGACGCACAAGACACAATATGTAGCAAAAAATATCTTCGGCGCAACAGATAAAATATCTTCGGCGCAACAGAATTTTGTATTGTTTTGCTTCTTAGATCACAAGATGTTGTATGTCAGGCGGTTGGGCGCCGTCTTTGGGGTCCCGCCTCAACTCCACGGACCCCTGCAACGGCTGGGTCACCGATTCAGTTTTGTATTCTGACGGTCGCTTTCCCTATGCGAAATGTGGAACGTGATGCGTGTTGGTACCCTGGATCGCCCGCACCAACGTTGACGGCGCCGCCCGATTCGACCACGCCATGGGCGAGCGAATCGGACAACCACCTTGAAGACCACGACGCCGCGGACGGAGGGCGTCGCGTCAGCTGCGACGGGGTGCTCGCGCGCCATCTGGTATGGCCGCGGTCGGTGCGGCGGGCGAGAGCGTGTTGGCGGAGGCGTCGAACGACTTTGAGGCTGAACGACCTTGAGAGTGAGATTCCCGCTTCCGATTCCGGGAACCGGGACGTGGTAGTGGGCTGGAGCCGCGACGGACGTCGCATGCGGGTCCGCCACAAGAGGGGCCGCTTTGGTCATCTATCCGAAGAAGAGCGACGCCGATGCGTACCGCGCGGAGACCATGACCATGGGATTCGTGATCTTCGATCCAGATGAAGGGCTGGTGCTTTGCAACCACAACTATCGGGACATTTTCCGAAGATCGCCGAAAACGCGGCGCCGGGCACGACCGTCGTGGTGCTGGTGCGCCGCGCCGCGTGGCGACCGGACAGTTCGCCGGCGCGGTCGCGCTGGACGCGCCAGCCCCAAGCTGCCATAGTTGCCGGCGTTCCTTTCGGTCCCATCGCTCGGCTTCGAGCACGATAACGCAAACCCATGGACATCCGGACGCTCGTCCACACCTGGATCGCTGGCGAACTCGTCGGACGGGACGAGTTCGGGAACCGCTATTACCGCGGCCGGCGCGCTCGCCTGCACGGCCGCGAAAGGCGTTGGGTCTTGTTCAACGGCAAGACGGAGGCGTCGAAGGTGCCGCCGGAATGGCACGCTTGGCTCCATCACACGACCGACGCGCCGCTGACCGAATTCGCCGCCGATTCCCGGCCCTGGCAGAAAGAGCACCTTCCCAATCTCACCGGAACGACGGCCGCCTACCGGCCCGCGGGCCACGACCTCAAGGGCGGTCACCGGGCCCGGGCTACCGGCGACTACGAACCGTGGACGCCGGAGTGAACGCGCGCGGCCGCGAATCGGGGCCCCGATTCGCGCGGCACGCTGACGACCGGGCTGGAACATGACCCGCGAGATCCGGGAAGTCCTTGTCGGCGCGGTGATCGTCGCGTCGCTCGCGTTTCTGTTCCTTCAGTCTTATAAGGCGAGCGAAATCAAGGCCATCGGCGCCAATGTTCTGACCGCGACTTTCAACCGGGTCGACGGCTTGGTGGTCGGCGACGAGGTCCGCCTGGGCGGAATCGGGGTCGGTTCGGTCGAACGGATGACTCTGGTCGACGATTTCCGTGCCCGGATCGCGATGCGGCTCGACGCCGGTGTCCGAATCCCTGAGGATTCGGCTGCGGCGATCCATACCGACGGGTTGTTCGGCAGTAAGTTCGTTGTGCTCGACCCGGGCGGCGAGGAAACCTACTTCCAGAACGACGATAACATCAGTTTCACCCAGGACGCCGTCCTGGTGGACGAACTGCTTGAGTTGATCATCGCCGAAGGTAAGGCCAAGCGCGTACGAAAGGACCGGGGCGAGGCCGACGCGCCGGCGAAGACGGGAGGCTGAGCATGGGCCGCAACCTCGTTGAATCGATAATGGGTGCCGTGGTCTTGTTGGTCGCGGGTCTGTTCGTGTACTTCGCGTACACGACCGCCGAGCTCAAGGCGGTCGCGGGCTACGAGGTGACCGCCGCCTTCTTCAAGGTGGGTGGGCTTAAGAAGGGCAGCGACGTCAGGATCAGCGGCATCAAGGTCGGCACCGTGGTCGATCTCAGCCTCGACGCCGAGACCTACGATGCGCTCGCGATCTTGTCGATCATGCCGACGATCGAGCTTCCCGCAGACACCGTCGCCGCCATCGGCAGCGACGGGATTCTCGGGGGCAAGTATGTGCGCCTGGAGCCCGGAAGGGATGAGACCGCGCTCGAATCGGGCGGGATCATCAGCCGCACCAAGGACTTCCGCTCGCTCGAGGATCAGGTGGGCGAGATCATCTTTCTCGCCACCGGCGGCAACGATTCGAATGGCGCGGGCGAGTAGCGCCGAAGCCGCGACACCCCGCCAGACTTGGGACCCGGAGCGTTACGGGCGCGACGCGCGCTTCGTCTCCGAGTACGGCTTCGCGGTCGTGGACGCGCTCGCACCCACGGCCGGCGAGCGGATTCTCGATCTCGGTTGCGGCGACGGAGCGTTGAGCGCGCTCGTGCGCGAGCGCGGGGCCGACGTCATCGGCCTCGATTCGAGCCCCGAACAGGTGGCGGTCGCGCGCGCGCGCGGGATCGCCGCCCGCCTCGGCGACGGGTCGGCGCTTTCTTACGAGTCCGAGTTCGATGCCGTGTTCAGCAACGCTGCCCTCCATTGGATGCGGCCGCCCCGAAGGGTGATCGCGGGCGTCGAACGTGCCTTGAAGCCGGGCGGCAGGTTCGTCGGCGAACTCGGGGGTGCGGGCAACATCGGGATCGTGACGCGCGCACTCGCGCGCGCGCTTGCCGCGCGAGGCCTCGAATGGGATGGGCTCGATCCCTGGTACTTCCCCGACGCCGAAGAATACCGGCGCGCACTCGAAGAAGGCGGGTTCCGCGTCGCCTCTATCGCGCTCTTTCCCCGCCCGACCCCGATACCCGGCCACCTTTCGGACTGGCTGGAGATTTTCACGGCCGGCTTGAGCGGAGCCGTGCCCGAGTCCGGACGCGCCGCGTTTCTTGCCGAGGTATGCGATGCGGCGGCGCCGGAACTTTGTGATTCTGACGGGCGCTGGACCGTGGACTACGTGCGCCTGCGGTTCGTCGCGCACAAACCGGCACCGGTGCGAGGGGCCAGATGAGGCGTGCGCTATCGCTCCCGACCGGACGCGGCCCGTTGGTGGCGGCGTTGGCCGTTGCGTTCGCTGTCGCGCGTTCCGCGGCCTCCTTCGCGGAACCTTACGAAGTGGCGGTGCTGCAGGGACTCGACAAGGTCACTGCCCGGGTCACGGAGATCGAAGCGCCGGTGGGCCGGACCGTGCGTTTCGGGACGCTGGAGATCATCGCCCGGACTTGCGACAAGCGGCCCCCCGAGGAGCCGCCGGAAAGCGCCGCATTCCTAGATATCTGGGAGGTTCGTCAGGGCGCGCCGGCGTTGAGCCTGTTCCGGGGCTGGATGTTCGCTTCGATTCCCGCGCTTTCGGCCCTCGAACATCCCGTCTACGACGTCTGGGTGCTCGACTGCGTCAGCGCTTCGAAGACGGCGCCGAACACCGAAGGCGTGAGCTCTGAATGAAAGTGCGCCTTGACCGGCAGCGCGTCGGCCAGCAGCCGGAGGTAACGCCGGTTCGGGACCTCGACGGCGCCAAATTGTCGTAGGTGAGGGGTGACAAACTGGACGTCCATGAGCTGGAAGCCGCCGTGGATCAATCGGACCGCCAATTGGACGAGGGCTACTTTGCTGGCATCCGTCGCGCGTGAGAACATGCTCTCGCCGAAGAACACGCCGCCCAGCGCAACACCGTAGCACCCGCCCACCAGGTCGCCTTGGTGCCAGCACTCGACCGAATGGGCGAGCCCGAGGCCGTGCAGTTCGGTGTAGGCGTCGCGGATCTCGCCGTTGATCCAGGTCTCGGGGCGCGAATCGGTGGATTCGGCGCACGCACGGATGACCGCGGCGAACGCGCGGTCGCAGCGAATGTCGAACGGCTGGCCCCGCACCGTTCGCGCCAGGCGGCGCGGCACGTGGAATCGCGCGAGCGGTACGACTCCCCGGACCGGCGGATTGACCCAGTACACGGCCGGATCGTCCCCAGATTCCGCCATCGGGAAAATGCCGGCGGCATAGGCGCGAACAAGAAGCTCCGGAGTCAGCCTGCCGTATTCCCTCGGCGGTCGTCTCATAACGGTGAATCCGCGAACCGGTTCCCAAGCCGGCGGCGGCGCGACGTCATGAAGTGGGCTCGGTCGCGGCTCCGGCGGCGAACTTCTCCATCCAGTGGATGTCGTAGTCGCCGTTAATAAAATCCGCGGCTCCGATCAAGCGCCGGTACATGGGAATTGTGGTGGTCAGGCCGTCGATCACAAACTCGTCGAGCGCGCGCCTGAGGCGCATCAGGCACTCGTTGCGGTTGGCGCCGTGAACGATGAGCTTGGCGACCATGCTGTCGTAATAAGGTGGAACCCGGTAACCGGAGTAGAGCGCGGAATCGACGCGTACGCCCAGTCCTCCGGGCGCGTGATACATACTCACCGTACCCGGCGCGGGTTGAAGCGTCTCGGGATCTTCGGCCGTGACGCGGCATTCGATGGCGTGACCGAAGAATCGAATGTCGTCTTGGCCGAAGTCCAAAGGCGTGCCGTCCGCGATCCGCACCATTTCGCGAACCAGGTCCAAACCGCAGATCATCTCGGTGACCGCGTGCTCCACCTGGAGGCGGGTGTTCATCTCGATGAAGTAGAACTCGCCGTCCTGGAAAAGGAACTCGAACGTGCCGACGCTGCGGTAACCGATCTGCCGCGCCGCTTCGGTTGCGATTCGGCCGATCTCATTCCTTTGGTCGAGATTGAGGGCGGGCGAGGGGGCTTCTTCGACCAGTTTCTGGTGTCGGCGCTGGAGCGAGCAGTCCCTCTCGCCCAAATGAACGACGGTGCCATGCTGATCGGCGAGGATCTGAACTTCGACGTGGCGCGGGTTGGCCAGGTATTTCTCCACGTACATCGCGCCGGATCCGAACGCGGTTTGCGCCTCGTGCGACGCCGCGCTATACGCGTCCCGCATTTCGTCCGCCGCGGCCACCATGCGCATGCCCCGCCCGCCGCCGCCGGCGGACGCCTTGATCATGACCGGGTATCCAATCGCGGCCGCGGCCTCGAGGGCGCCGTCGGGGCCGGTGACGACGCCGTCGGAACCGGGAACGACGGGAATTCCCGCTTCCTGGACGGTCTTCTTGGCCTCGATCTTGTCACCCATGCGCCGGATGTGTTCGGGCCGCGGTCCGACGAACGTGAAGCCGTGCTCTTCCGCCATGGTGGCGAAATCCGCGTTCTCGGCGAGGAAGCCGTATCCGGGATGGATGGCGTCGGCATTGCTGATCGTCGCCGCCGTAAGAATGGCGTGGGCGTTGAGGTAGCTTTCCTGCGCCGGTGGCGGTCCGATGCAGACCGATTCGTCGGCCAGGCGAACGTGCATAGCGTCGGCGTCGGCGGTGGAGTGCACGGCCACGGTGCTGATGCCCATCTCGCGGCACGCCCGTTGGATGCGAAGCGCGATCTCTCCGCGGTTGGCGATCAGAAGCTTTTCGAACATGCCGTCTTTGGCACCGCCTACTCGAACACGAGAAGGGGTTCACCGTATTCGACCGGCTCGCCGTTACTGATCAGGATGCGCGCCACCTTGCCGGAAAAAGGGGCGGGGATGGAATTGTAGACCTTCATCGCTTCGATCAGGAACAACGTCTGCCCTTCCTCGACCAGGTCTCCGACTTTGACGTACGGCGGCGCGTTCGGCTCGGGCGAGCAGTAGATCATGCCAACCATGGGTGATTTGACGACGCGCT
>JASMAE010000273.1 GCA_030754475.1 Rhodospirillales bacterium | reverse complement strand
TGAAGTCGATCGGCAGGACGGCGGTAGCGTCAGCGTGACGAAACGCCTCGGCGAGCGTCATTTGGCGCAGGCTGCTGAGTGCCCCGATCAGTACGAGCCACGCGAGCTGGACCGGGTTCGGCGTCGTCCAGAACGGCAGCGCCGCGAGCAACGCGAACGGCGTGATGACGAGCGCCGAGCAGAGCGCGATGGTGAGGCTCGATTCGGTCCGCGACAGCTCCTTGGTGACCACCATTGCGCCGCCCCAAAGCGCCGCGAAACCCAGCATGGAGACGGCGCCCAAGTCGAGGGAAACGAACCCGGGGCGAAGAATCACAAAGGTGCCTGCGAACCCGACCAGAAGCGCGACTGCACGGCGGATGCGAAGAACCTCGCCCAGGAAAAGGACCGCGAGAACGGCGGCGAACAAGGGCGCGGAGAAGCTGAGCGCGGTCACCTTCGCGAGCGGCGATAGGCTCAGCGCGAGGAAGAAGAACAGCGCGGATGCGCCGTCGAGAAGGCCGCGCGCCACCAGTAACCCAGGCCGGCCGGTCCGAAGCGGCGCGAACTTCCGCCGGACAATCGCGGGCGCCAGGATGATGACCGTGATCAGGCTGCGGAAGAAGGCGATCTCGAAGGGGTGGATCTCGACCGAGATGTGGTGGCCGATGGCGTTCACCGAGGCGACCGCCATGGTTGATGCGCCCATGAACGCCATTCCCTTGAGGGTATTGGCGCCGTCTTCCCGCGCGCTCACGCTTCAGGCCCCGTTCCGTCCGGGGGCCCCGCCGGGACCGCGTGGGCGCTCGCGATGGGCGATGAAAGCGGCGGACGAAAAAATCACGGACCCACCGATCCAGGTCCAGAGGTCGGGAATCTCGGCGAAGGCGGCGTAGCCGATCGCGGACGCCCAGATTAGCTTCGTAAACTCGATCGGCATCACGGCGGTCACGTCCGCGTCGCGGAACGCCTGCGCGAGGCTCATGTGGACCGTGGTGCCGAACGCGCCGATGAGTGCGAGCCAGGCAAGCTGTTCGATCGTCGGCGTCCGCCAGAAACCAAGCGCCGCCGCGAACGCGATCGGGGTGACGAACAAGTAGACGTAGAAAGTGATCGTCACGTTGCTTTCGGTTCGCGCCAACACCTTGATCACGAT
>JASMAE010000272.1 GCA_030754475.1 Rhodospirillales bacterium | reverse complement strand
AGGGACATTCGATTGCGATCGCCAGGTCCGGCCCATCGCGGGGTCTCGCGAGGCGCTGTTCATGGTGGGGCAAGCGGTGGTGCCCGTGGAAAAGAACGCCCGGCGCCCAGTGGTCCTGATTCCCAACCCTTTCTATCAGGTTTACCTCGGCGCCGCGGTCATCGCCGGCGCCGAGACCGTGCTTCTGCCCGCGACGCCCGAGCACGGGTTTCTGCCCGATCTCGACGCGATCGCGGAAGAGACGCTTTCCAGGACCGCGCTCATGTATCTGTGCACGCCGTCCAACCCGCAGGGCGCGGTCGCCGATTTGCGCTACCTGGAAAAAGCGGTGCGGCTCGCGCAGACGTTCGACTTCGTCCTCGCCGTCGATGAGTGCTACGCCGAGATCTACAACGGCGAACCGCCGGCCGGTACGCTTCAAGCGTGCCACTCGCTCGAAGGGGGGCTGCGCAACGTGCTCGTCTTCCACTCGCTTTCGAAGCGCTCGAGCGTGCCCGGCCTGCGCTCGGGTTTCGTCGCCGGCGATCCGGTGCTCATCGAGGCGTTCAAGCGGCTCCGCAGCTATGCGTCGGCTGGCGTCTCCTTGCCCGCGCTCGCGGCTTCGGCGGCGCTCTGGCGCGAGGAAACCCACGTCGAGGAGAACCGCGCGCTGTATCAGGCGAAGTTCGAGGCCGCCGACGAGATCTTCGCCCGATACCCCGGCTTCCGGCGCCCCGACGGCGGTTTCTTCCTCTGGCTCCACGTCGGCGACGGTGAGGAGACGACGCGCAGGCTTTGGCGCGACGAGGCGATCCGCGTCCTTCCCGGTGCCTATCTCGCGCGCGAGGACGCATCCGGGAGCAACCCCGGAGCGCCCTTCATCCGGATCGCGCTGGTCCACGATCTCGACACCGTGACGGCGGCCCTCAGGCGCGTCATTAAGGTCTTGTAAACGTTCATTGCGTAAACGGGCTGTATGGCGCATTCGATAACCGGCGCCGAAGGCTCGCGGATTCTCCCCGTCGGCGCGGCTGCCTTTTTCGGCCGTAGGCTTTCGGAAGTGGTGGGGCTCGCGCTCATCGCCGGTGCTGGCGTGGTCGCGGCGGCGATCGTGACCTATTCGGCGGGCGACATCTCCCTCAATACGGCGGCCCCCGCGGGCGCCCGAAACGCACTCGGGCCGTACGGCTCGCTTCTCGCCGATGCGTTGGTCCAGGGATACGGTATCGCGAGCGTACTGCCTGCGCTCGCGCTCACCGCCTGGGGATGGCGGCTGCTGCGCAAACAGCCTAACCCGAGACCGTGGCTCCGGTTGATTCTGTTGGTGACGGCGATGAGTCTGCTCGCCGCCGGGGCGAGCGCGCTCACGGCGCCGGAACGCTGGCCCCTCCACACCGGACTGGGTGGCGTGGTGGGGGCGCTGACGTTGGGCGGTCTTGCCGCGCTTGGCGAGCGGACCGGGATATTCGTCAATCCAATTCTGTTGGCCGCCCTGGTTTCGCTGGCGGGCCTGATGGCGGCAACATCGGCGATGAACGTGACCGTCGCGTTGCTGCGCGCGGGCACGGTCGTGATCACCGCCGTCGGCCGCCTGCTCGTCGGCGCGGCGAAGCTGAGCCGGTTGGCGCGGAACCGCCCCGGAGGCCAGGGGCGGCGCTTCGAGCCCGCGCTCGCGGGCGCGGACGGGGGCGAGGAGTGGTCGGCGCCGTCCGCGGGCGCGAAGCGCGGCGGGCGCGTGGCGCGGCGCGAAGCCCGCTTGAAAACTGGAAAGAAGGCCGAGGCCGCCCGCCAGGGCAGGTTCGACCTCGAGCCCGCCGATCACTACCGCCTGCCACCTCTCGATCTGCTCGAGGAACCCGATCGGAGCCATCGGGCCGACGCCGTGAGCCAGGACGCGCTCGAGCAGAACGCGCGCCTTCTCGAATCGGTGCTAGACGACTTCGGTGTCCGCGGAGAGGTCGTCAAGGTGCGTCCGGGACCCGTGGTCACCCTTTACGAATTCGAACCGGCGCCGGGCACCAAGACTTCGCGCGTCATCGGGCTCGCCGATGATATCGCGCGTTCCATGAGCGCGGTGTCGGTGCGCATCGCTGTCATTCCGGGGCGCAACGTGATCGGACTCGAGCTTCCCAACGTACGCCGCGAGACCGTGCGCCTGCGCGAGTTGCTCGCCGCGGCCGCCTTCGAGCAGTCCAGTGGCAAGCTTAGTCTCGCGCTCGGCAAGGACATCGGCGGCGCGCCGGTGATCGTCGATCTGGCCCGCATGCCGCATCTGCTGATCGCCGGAACCACGGGGTCCGGAAAATCTGTGGCCGTCAACACCATGGTGCTCGCGCTTCTCTATCAGCTCCGGCCCGAGCAGTGCCGCTTCATCATGATCGACCCCAAGATGCTCGAACTCTCGGTGTACGAGGGCATCCCGCATCTGTTGTGCCCCGTGGTGACCGAACCCGCGAAGGCGGTCGTGGCGCTGCGATGGACGGTGCGCGAGATGGAGGAGCGCTATCGGACCATGTCGCAGTTGGGGGTTCGCAGCATCGCCGGTTACAACGATCGGATCGCGATCGCCAATCGAAAAGGAGAGACCCTGACACGCCGCGTGCAGACGGGCTTCGACGACGAGAGTGCGCCGACTTACGAGGACCAGCCGCTGAGCATGGAGCCCCTGCCCCTGATCGTGGTGGTGGTCGACGAGATGGCGGATTTGATGCTGGTCGCCGGCAAGGAGATCGAGGCGGCCGTGCAGCGGTTATCGCAGATGGCGCGGGCCGCCGGCATCCATCTGATCATGGCGACCCAGCGCCCCTCGGTCGACGTGATCACCGGAACCATCAAGGCCAACTTCGCGACCCGCGTCAGCTTCCAGGTGTCGTCGAAGATAGACAGCCGGACCATTCTCGGCGAGCAGGGCGCCGAACAGCTCCTGGGCCAAGGCGACATGCTCCACATGGCGGGCGGCGGGCGCATCACCCGGGTCCACGGTCCCTTCGTCTCGGACGAGGAGGTCGAGAACGTGGTCAACTTCCTCAAATCCTTCGGCCCCCTCGATTACGTGGATTCGGTGACCGAGGACGATTCCGAGACCGGCTTCGGATCAACCGCCGGAGACGGCGGCGGCGGCGAAGTCCTTTATGACGAGGCCGTGGCGTTGGTGGCGCGCGAGCGCAAGGCGTCCACCAGCTTCGTGCAGCGTCACCTTCAAATCGGCTACAACCGCGCGGCCCGCATCGTCGAGCGCATGGAGACCGACGGCGTGATCAGCCCCGCCGACCGGGTCGGCCGCCGCGAGGTCCTGATCGGCCCTGGCGGCGGGCATTAGCGCATTATCCGTTTTCTCGGGTCCAACCCGCGCCGCGATTGCGCTAAGACCGAATGGTGGTCGCTCGGATCGCTCAACCCCGATTCGCAGACCACGTCGATCCGGTCTATCTTATTGAGATCGCGCGGATTCACGCGCCTGATCGGAACCACATCGCGAGTCCAATAAGGCGCGATCCGCTCTAGAAAGGCATTCCGGGGACGAAGCCAGAAAGGAGACGCCGATGCTCGCCAGCCTCGGAGGCGCGCGGGCGCCGGTCCTCTTGCTCGCGGCGGCGGTGGCTTGGTCCGTTACCGGGGCGCCGCGGCCCGCACTCGCGGCTCCGCCCGCACCGGCCGAACTCGACGACTCCGAGAAATCGGACGTGGAGCGGGTCGAGGCCTATCTTTCGGGCGTCCAGACCATGCAGGCTCGTTTCCTGCAAACCACGTCCGAAGGCAGGTACTCAGAAGGCGCAATCTATCTCTCGCGACCGGGCCGGATGAGAATCGACTACGACCCGCCCGTTCCCATCGAGATCGTCGCCACGGGCCGGATCATCGTCTATCACGACCGCAAGCTGGAACAGGTGAGCTACCTCGGGCTCGATTCGACGCCTGCCAGCATCTTGCTGGCGGAATCGGTCCAGCTTTCGGGTGGCTTGACGATCATGGGGTTCGAGCGCGGACCCGGCGTCGTCGCGGTGACACTGGTGAACACCGACGACCCCGGAGAGGGGTCCATCACCCTCGTATTCGGCGACCACCCGCTCGAGCTCAGGAAGTGGGTCATCGTCGACGCCCAAGGGGTGACGACCACCGTTTCGCTTCTCGGCGCGCGGTTCGGAATGGACATTGATCCCACGCTCTTCGATTTCGACGATCCCTACTTCGGCAGAGATCTCAACTGACGCAGCGGCCACGCGCGCGCGCCGGGCGATGAACCTGAAAATCACGACCTGGAACGTGAACTCCATCCGCACGCGGCTGGATGGGATCGAGCGGTTGACGCGCATGCTGGCGCCGGATGTCCTCTGCCTGCAAGAAACCAAGGTCGATGACGAGGCCTTTCCGCTCTCGGCGGTCCGCGACCTCGGCTACGACCACGTCTTCGTCCACGGGATGAAGAGCTACAACGGCGTCGCGGTGCTGTCGCGCCGATTGCCGCTACGCGCGTGTCCATCGCCGCCCACGGTAAGGAGATTGAAATCACAACGTCTACGTCCCCGCCGGCGGCGACGTTGCCGACCCCGAGGCCAATCCGCGCTTCGCCCACAAGCTCGCGTTTCTCGCCGAATTCGCCCGCTTCTTCGGCCGGCGGCGGAGGCGCCATTCGCGCGCGGTCCTCGTCGGCGACATCAACGTCGCCCCCTTGAACACCGACGTCTGGTCGCACGAGAAGCTCCGGACCGTGGTCTCGCAAACGGACTTGGAAATCGCGGCGCTGGCCCGCGCGGTCGAGTCCGGCGCCTGGGTCGACGCGATCCGCCACTTCGTTCCGCCCGAACAACGACTCTACACCTGGTGGAGCTATCGGGCGCGCGACTGGCGGACATCCGACCGTGGGCGCCGCCTGGACCACATCTTCGTGACGCCCGAACTGGTTTCGTGCTTGCGCTGGGGTGGAGTGCTGCGCGAGGCGCGGGGTGTGGGACACGCCGTCGGACCACGTTCCGTTCACGGTCGAACTGGCGCTCGGCCCGTGAGCATCGTCCATGTTCGTGGAATCGCTCCCGCCCGCGGCCGTCAGTCGGTGAGCGTCACCAGATCGAGCGGCTCGTCCATGCCGCTGACCAGACGCCCCGGCAGCGCGCCGTATCGCGCTCGGGGATCGAATCCCTGGGCGATGGCGATCTCCAGCGTCGCCCGGGTCGACAATGCGCGGGCGCCCTCGCGCTTGGTGTGGGATTCAAGCTTGGCCGAGAGGTTCACCGGGTCGCCGATCACGGTGTATTCCAGGCGCTCCTCGTCGCCGATGACGCCGGCGACGATGCCGCCCGCAGCCGCAGCGGCGCCCACCGCCACTTCGAACACGCCGGCCCGGCGCCGCTCGGCGTTCCACGCGTCGGCCTCGGCGATCACGTCTTCCAGCGCGCGCAGCGCGTCGGCCGCGAAGGTATCGCTTTCTTCGACGGCGCCGAAGGTGGCGAGGATCCCGTCGCCCTGAAACTTGTCGACGACACCGCCGTGGCGGCGAATCACGCGCACCATGCGGCCCTGGTATTCGGTCAGAAGTGAGATCAAGCCCTCGGGCGTCAGCGACCGTGTCAGCGGCGTGAACCCGCGGATGTCGATGTTCACGATGGCGGCGTCGCGGGCAACGCAATGGCCGGCGACGAGGTCGATCTCGGCGCCGGCGATCTGGCGCGCCACCGCGTTCGGAAAGTAACGCGCGAGCGAACGCGCGGCCGCGCCCTCGGCCACCGACGTCTCGAGCATCGCACGCGCGCGTTGAACGGCGAGCGCGAGAAGCGCCGTCACCACCGCAATCGAGATCAGCTTGTCGAACTCGGCTCCGAGCAGGACACTGTTCGAGGTGAGGTATTCGGTATAGTCGCGCGTGATCATGGGATCGGTGGAATCGGCGAAGACCACGTATGCGACCAGGATCGACCAACCGGCGATCGCCGTGGCGCCGGCGAACAGGATGTAGCGAACCTCGAAGCGAAGCGTACGAAGCGCGATGAAGATGAAGACGTAAAGCAACGTCGGCGCCTTCAGATAGAACGACGGCGGCTGGTCGTACTTGAGGTGAAACGTCCAGATGGTGCCGAGAAGAAGCGCCATGTCGACGACCACCGAAAGCGCAACCAGCCAGCCGGGAAGGCGGCGCACGAACGAAAGCCAAAGCCGCGTCAGCGTAAAAACGAAATACGCAGCCAGGACCCAAGGCACCGGCTCGATGTGCGGCATCGCCAGGATGGTATGGGGGACCGGATTGGGCGAGACCGCATACAAGAGCCCGAACATGACGACGACCGCGAGCTGCACGCAGCCGATGATCCGTTCGCTCGCGTCCTGCTGGGCGTGGACGGCAGCCTCGACCCGCGCCGGCAGCGGCGCGGGCGGCGTATCGCTCCGAAAACGTTTGACCAAAGGAAACCGCATGGCGCCGCGATCAAGCCGCCGTGGTCCGGCCCGTTTCAGGGAACCAACCGGTAGCCGCCGGGTTCCGTCACTAAAATGCGGGCGTTGGCCGGATCGCGCTCGATCTTTTGGCGCAGACGGTAGACGTGGGTTTCCAGCGTATGGGTGGTCACGGCGGCGTTGTAGCCCCACACCTCGTCCAGGAGCACGTCGCGCCCGACCACGCGGTCGCTGGCGCGAAACAAATACTTGAGGATGGCCACCTCCTTGTCGGTAAGGCGGACCTTTTTGTTGTTTTCATTGTCGTAAAGCTGCTTGGCGCTCGGCTGGAACGTGTAGGGGCCGATCGTGAACATCGCGTCGTCGCTGCGCTCGTGCTGTCGCATATGGGCGCGTATCCGCGCCAGCAGCACGCCGAGCCGGAAGGGTTTTGTGACGTAATCGTTGGCACCCGAGTCGAGGCCCAAGATCGCGTCGGAGTCCGTGTCGGCGCCGGTCAGCATAATGATCGGCGAACGCACGCCGTTCCGGCGCATCAGGCGGCAGACTTCGCGCCCGTCGATATCCGGAAGCCCGACGTCGAGAATGATGACGTCGTAATAGTCCGCCCGCGCCATCTCGAGGCCTTTGGCCCCGCTTTCGGCTTCGAACGTGACGAACTCCTCGTGCAACTGGAGTTGCTCGCACAGCATTTCGCGCAAGGCGTCGTCGTCGACGACGATCAAGACCCGCTTGCCGTTGGTCATAGGCGAATTCCCGCTCGGACGGTGAACGCAGCCCACGGCCGCGCCCCAAAGCCGTTAACCGGGAATACTATAGAATAAGACGGACCCGGAGAATAAGACGGACCCGGTGGTCCATCGGCTGAACCCCGGGCTTCCGCGCCCGGCACGATTTGCCCCGCCGTTTGTCCAACACCGCATCTCCGTGGCCACAACCTCTTGAGTTTCCGGGGGAAATCGATTGGCATGGCGATTGCGAGGAATCGGCGAAAGAGTGTCAAACCGACACCGAAACGGGAAGAGATACCACGATGAGCGCGCCCGAACCGATCGCCTGGCGAGAGGTGGCGAGCCTCACCCCGAGCGTCAACCCGGCCAAGCCGGGTGATGCCGGTCGCATCGCCGAAAGCGGCACGAGCGCGCCGGCTGACGCCTCGTTCGCGCTTTTCGGCGATGACGGGTTCAGCTTTTTCGACCTCGTCGACATCATTAACCCGCTTCAACACATCCCGATCGTCTCGTCCATCTACCGCCGCTTAACGGGCGACGAGCTGGACGCGGCGCCGAGGGTGCTCGGCGGCGCCCTGTTCGGAGGTGCGATCGGGGCGGCCTTGGCACTGGTCAACGTGGTCGTCGACGAAGCGACGGGCAGTGACATCGGCGAACACGCCCTCGCGTTCCTCGACGATGAGCGCGGCGACGGCGCTATCGTCGCAGCGGCGCCCGAGGAAGCAGACTTCGAAACGGCCGCCGGCGCGGACGACGAACTGCCTTGGCGCAAGGAAAAAGATCTGGGCGACGCGATGCCCTGGCTCGCGATGGACAACACCGCCGTCGCCGCGGCACCGAAGGACCTTCCTTCGCCCGCCGAAGCGCGCTTCGCGAAGGCAAAAGCGGACTTCGAAACGGCCGCCGGCGCGGACGACGCGCTGCCCTGGCGCAAGGAAAAGGATCTGGGCAACGCGATGCCGTGGCTCGCGGCCGACAACACCGGCGGGGAAATCGCGATCGGCACGCCCGACACGAGGACCGGACCGTGGGCGGTTCAGGCATTCGAAGACCCCCGCGCGTTTCCGGGCACCGCCGGATCCGGCCCCGCATCGAGACCGGAACCCCAAACCGCGCCGGCCGGCGCCGTCGCTGCCGAAGGCGGCTGGTTCGCGGACGTCATGCTCGCCGCCCTACAAAGCTACGAGCGGGGCGCCGCACTTTCGCGGGCCCCGCAGGCCTCCGCCGGCGGCGTTACGCGCTGAGGGCGCCCGCGGTCAAGCTGAGCGGTCGGGCGCTCAGTCCTGCGTCGGGTTGAACGAGCGGCGTTCGCCGAAAATTGCGGTACCCAGGCGAACCTGGGTGGCGCCGAAGCGGATCGCGATCTCGAAGTCGGCGGTCATTCCCATGCTGAGTTCTTCCAATCCATTGCGCGCCGCGATCTCGCGGAGAAGCGCGAAATGGAGCGACGGTTCGTCCTCGAGGGGCGGGATACACATGAGCCCCAACACCGGAAGGCCGAGATCCTCTCGACACAGGCGGATGAACGCGTCGGCCTCGGCAGGCAAGACACCTCCTTTTTGCGGCTCCTCGCCGGTGTTCACCTCGATGAAGCAAACGGGGCGGCGACCCGCCTCGTCCATCTCGGACGCGATGGCGCGGGCGATGCGCGGGCGGTCGACCGTCTCGATCACGTCGAACAGCGCCACCGCGCGGCGAACCTTGTTGCGCTGCAAGGGACCGATCGCATGGAGGCGAAGATCGGGGTACTCTTGCTTGAGGTCGGGATACTTCACTTCCGCGTCCTGGATCCGGTTCTCACCGAAGACCCGGTGGCCGGCCTTAAGCACTTCGCGCACCCGATCCGCGGTGTGGAACTTCGTTACCGCCACCAGCGTCGCCGCGTCGGGCGAGCGTCCGGCGTCGGCTGAGGCGAGGGCGATGCGCTCGCGGACCCGGACGAGATTGCCGGCAATGTCGGTGGCGACGTCGATCTCGGCTACCATGAGTGGGCTCTTCGGCTGGCGAGACGGCAGGGAACCGTGGCGACATTAGCAGAACTGGCGCTGAGCCTCAATTTACGGGCCCGTTGGCATGCGTGCGTGCCACCTATGATCCTGATGACCGACGCGGCGCGCATGCCC
>JASMAE010000271.1 GCA_030754475.1 Rhodospirillales bacterium | reverse complement strand
TGATACATCGAGCGCGGATGCGGACCGACCGGCGCATCGCGCCACCGCCCGAGGCGCACCTTGAAGGTCCCGTCGAGGTCCTCGCGCAGCGTGGCCACCGCCGCCCGGCTTTCTTCGTCACAATAGATGTGCGCGTGGTATCCGGTGATCTGGCCGGGCCGGGGCGCCGTCATCCCTCAATCTTGACGACATCGACGATTACGTACCCGACATTCTTTGGGAAGCGGCGTTCCGCCTTTCCGCGAGCGTCGTTCTCGTCCTCGGCCTCGAACTCCTCGTGGTGGAGATCGGCCCAACTGTCGTCGAGGAATCGGTGGTGCCTGCCTTGCTCGACGCGGTCACGAACCATCTGGTTGTACAGAACGACTTCGAAGCGTTTCGTAGACATTGCACGACGATACCTTGCGCGGCGCGAACCCCGCCATGAGTATCCCTCATTTTATCGTGTTGGTAAAAACCCTTGCAACCGTGCAGGCCATCTATGGACTTGCCGACGACCGATCGGCTGTCGCCGTCGTTCTCCGGAGCCAGCCATCCGCACGCGACTAGGGCTTAACGCACGGCGTTCTCCGGGCCACGACCGCGATAGCGGTCGACGAAGGCCGCCGCGGCGGCCGCATCGAAGGAATCGAGGCGAAGCACCCGGCGCCACGCGGACAGGATGATCCCATCCGCTAGGCCGGGCTTGGGCGTCGCGACCACCCCGTCCCAGGCGCCGCCGTAGAGCCCGGTCCATTCCCGAATCGTCGCGAGCGCTTGCTCGCCCGGCGCGTCGTAGTAGATGACGATGTTCCCATGTTCGAGCGCATGCACCAGAGCCTCGGGCCACTGGCGATCACTGTAGAATCCGGCTCGGGTGGGCGTAGGCCAGTGCGGGCCCGAGGTCGGGGGATCGCTCTGATAGGGGACATCCTGACCCTGCGGTACGTGACCGCCGCCCTCGTCCCGCATGGTCTCAACTCTGTCCAGCGTCGCCGCACCGGTTGCCGCCAGGGTCTCGAAATCCTCGGCTGCTTGGCGGGGATCCCACCACCACCAGACCGCCGCCGCGACCAGCACAATCGCCGCCGTGCCGAGGATCGGCTTCCACGGCATAGACCTCTGGCGGGAGCGCGCGGCCGCGGCCTTGCCCTTGCCCGCGCTGGCGCCCCAGGCGATGGACTCTGATTCTCCGCCGTGTGCTGGATTGGCGCGGGCGTTAGTCTTCTTGCGCTTGCGGCGCGATTTCGAGCGTGGCATGCGGTTTCTCCCCGCGGACATTGTGGCCACCAACGAAGGGTGAGGAAAGCGCGATCACTGCACGTCCTCGTGATGCGTGGCGCTGGCGCCGTCGGCGAGCGGCCTTGGTCGGCCTTCAGACCCGTCGAGGGGCCACGACGAGGGCTCCAGCCGTTCCCTGAGAAAATCGAGGAAGGCGCTCGCGGGCGCGGCCGCGCTGGTCGTTCCGCGAGTCTCCTCGCTCGGCGCCCTGCTCTTGGGGTGCGCCATGATTGGCGCCGCAATTACCCACCTCGCCAACGGCGAAGGCCCGGCCGCACTTCCGGCGGCGGTCTTGTTCGTTCTTCTAGCGCTGTCAGGCTATGCGCGGCGTGCGCCTGTGTTGCGCGATCTGGCCAGGTTTCGCGGCGCCGGCGGCTCCACGAGCTAGGGCCCGCCTGGGGTGCGGCCGCCGCGCTGTCGGCGCCGGTGATAGAGCGCGTAAATCACCGCCAACGCCGCTGCCAAGGCGTACCAGGTGACCGCGTAGCCAAGGTGGTTGTTGCGCAGCTCGACGCGGGTCCGACCTCCGACCGGCAGGTCGCTTGGGCTTGGCCCCGCCCCGGCCTCAACGAACACGGGCTGAAGCACGATTCCGGCGTGCCTGGCCATCGCCGGAATGTCGATCCAAAACCACTGATTGGCCGCGGCGTCGTTGTCGGGGGTGAATGAGTTGTGTGGGCTCGTGGTCCGGGCCACGCCGTCGACGGTGACGGTCCCCGCCACTTGACCGTCCACGCGGGTGCTCGGGGCTCGCGCCGATTCCGGGACCCAGCCGCGATCCACCAAAACGATGGGGCCGGCGCTGCGCTCGAAGGGCGTGACGACGTGGAGGCCGATCCGACCATCAAAGACACGAGGCACCAAATAGAACTCGGAATCGTGGAGGAAACGTCCCGCGATGGAAACCCGGCGGTAGTTGAACCCCGCCAGGCGCTTGTCGTCCACGGGCAGCGCCGCCGGCGGCAGCCCGAACGCGGCCTCGCGGTTGGCGATCAGATCGTGCTTCCACTCGAGACGTTGAACCTGCCAGGTGCCAAGACCCAGCAGTGCGATGAAGGCGGGCGCCGCGATCACGCTCGCCCACAATGAGGGGCGAAAACGCGTCGTGCCGCGCTTAGCCGGCATTCCCTCCGCTGACGGAGCGGTGCTTGAACTGAAGCGCGATCAGCACCCCCTTGAAGGGGCGCAGCAAACCCATCGAGGCACCCAGAATCGCAGGAATCCAGACCGCGTAGTGAACCCACAGCGGCGGACCGAAGAGGATTTCGGCGACCAGCGCCAGTCCGACGACCGCGAACCCGGCTACGAAGATCACGAACACCGCGGCGCCGTCGCCCGCGTCCTCGCCGGTTAGATCGAGATCGCAGGTCGCGCAGCGCTCCGCCACCCGAAGGAAACCTGAAT
>JASMAE010000270.1 GCA_030754475.1 Rhodospirillales bacterium | reverse complement strand
CGCGATTCGAGCTTGTCGGCCATGGGCAGCGCAATCAGGTTGGCGATCAGGGCGCCGTAGAGGGTCGTCAGAAGGGCTATCGCCATGGCCGGCCCGATGGTTTTCGGGTCTTCCATGTTGCTCAACATCTGGACTAGGCCGACGAGCGTTCCGATCATGCCGAACGCCGGTGCCGAATCTCCGATCCCGCGGAAGATCTTGCCGCCCTCCTCGTTGCGCTGGATCGAGAGTTCCATGTCGCTGGTGAGCGCTTTGCGAACGACCTCGCCGTCATGCCCGTCGATGCAAAGCCGAATGCCTTTCTTGAAAAAATCGTTCTCGATTTCGACTTCCTCGAGCGCCAGCAATCCCCCCGCCCGCGTCTTTTCGGCGAGGGACACCGCCAAGGCGATGAGCGAACGGGGATCGCCCTTGTCGCTGACGAAGGCGGCCGTGACGCCGAGCTTGAAGGCGCTGAACACGGTGGTGATCGGAAACTTGATAAGGGTGGCCGCAAAGGTCCCTCCGATGACGATGAGGAAGCCGGGCACGTTGAGGAAGATCCACAGTTCCGAGCCCGTGAGCACGGCCATGCCGACGACCGAGATGCCGATAACGAGGCCGAGAAGGGTTGCGATATCCATCGTTATTCGCGGTCTTGCTGTTCAAGCGGCTGCGGGGATCACGCCCGGCGCCGCAAGGCGCCCGACGATTCGTCCGATGTTCGTCCCCGCATCGCGGGGCGTTCGCGCTTCCCGTCCTCCGTGGCAAAGGCGCTCGGTAAAACCGATTGTATATTGGCGGCCGTCTTGAAGCGAATTGATCTGATGCACCAATTCCACGGTCCGCCGGTGTGTCGTCGCGCCCGCTATCGGGGCCGCGCCGCGAACTTGATGGCCTCTTCCGCGGCGCGCAACAGCGCACGGGCTTTGTTGCAACTCTCCTCGAACTCGGTTCTGGGATCGCTGTCCGCGACGACTCCACCCCCCGCCTGGACGAAGACGACGCCGTCCTTCACCACCGCCGTTCGAAGTGCGATGCAGGTGTCCATCTCACCGTTGGCGCCGAAATAACCGATGCACCCCCCGTAGACGCCGCGCCGGTGTGGCTCCAACTCGTCGATGATCTCCATGGCGCGGACCTTGGGTGCGCCCGAGACCGTGCCGGCCGGCAGACCCGCGAGAAGGGCGTCGATGGCGTCGAACCCGGGATCGAGGAGGCCCTCCACGTTCGACGAGATATGCATGACGTGCGAGTAGTACTCGATCGCGAACTGCGCGGTCACACGGACACTGCCGACCTTGGTGACCCGGCCGACATCGTTGCGGCCGAGATCCAGCAGCATCAGGTGTTCGGCCCGTTCCTTGGGATCGGCGAGAAGCTCCTCGCTCAGCGACCGATCCTCGGCGGTGTCGCGTCCGCGGCGCCGGGTGCCCGCGAGCGGACGGATGGTGACGGTGCCGTCACGAACGCGCACCAGGATCTCGGGGCTCGAGCCGACCACCGCGAAGGACCCGAAATCCAGGAAGAAAAGAAAGGGCGAGGGGTTGAGGCGCCTGAGCGCCCGGTAGAGGGCGAACGGCGGCAGGTCAAACGGCACGGTGAAACGCTGCGAAGGCACAATCTGGAACGCGTCGCCGGCGTGGATGTATTCCTTCGCTTTCTCCACCATCGCACAGTATTGATCCGGCGTGACGTTCGAAGCCGGCCGGGGTAGGCGGGCGGGTGCCGCCGCCTCATCGTGGCGGTAGGGGATGGCGCCCTCGAGGGACTGGACCACGGCCGCGAGCCGTTTCCGCGCGTCCGCGTATGCCGATTTGGCGCTCGCTTCGCGGTTGGGCCAGACCGGCGTGATCGCCTTGACCACGTCCTCGATCGAATCGAAGACTGCGACCACCGTCGGACGCAGGAAGATTCCGTCGGGAACCCCGATCACTTCGGGGTTGTTGTCGGGGAGGCGCTCGACGAGGCGGACCATGTCGTAGGACATGTAGCCGACCAGACCGGCCGCCATCGGCGGCAGGCCCGGGGGCAGCTCAATGTGGGATTCGGCGACAAGGGCGCGCAAGGATTCGATGGCGCCTTGTTCGCAAGGCTCGAACGCCTCCGGCGCGTCCCGAACCGAGCGGTTGATTTCCGCCTTGCCTCCGAAACAGCGCCAGATCAGATCGGGGGTGAGGCCGATGAACGAATACCGGCCACGAATGGCGCCGCCTTCGACCGATTCGAGCAGAAAACTGTTGGGGCGTCCGTCGGCCAGCTTCAACATGGCCGACACCGGGGTTTCCAGATCCGCCACCAGCGACGTCCAGACGACCTGGGGGCGTCCATCATCGAAGGTTTCCCGAAAGGCGGCGAAACCCGGAGATACCGCGACAGGCGGCGGCGCGGTGGCGGAGCGCGCCCGAGCGCGGCTAGAAGACCTCATTGATCGCGGTCTCGTTGGTCGTAATCACGAACTTCGATTGCAGCGCGTTCGCGAACTGGCTTCGCAGATCGGCGTCGATCGTTCGCGCCAAGTCCTCCGTGATCTTTTCGATGACGGCACGATCTTGCGAGCGGTCCGGGGCGACGACCTCGGTCACGACCCCCACCGTGTAACCGTTGGTCGAGCGCGCCAAGGCGGCC
>JASMAE010000269.1 GCA_030754475.1 Rhodospirillales bacterium | reverse complement strand
GATGGTCTGCCGGGCGATCGCGCACGCGCTTCGCCGATCGCCGGAGTTGTACGCCGGCTGGCCGCAACAGCTCTGGCCCATGGGGACCGAAACCCGGTACCCGGCGCGTTCGAGAAGCCGGATAGCGGCGAAACCCACCGTCGGCCGCATCAGATCGACGAGACAGGTGACGAACAAGCCGACGCGAACGCGAGAAGCCGCCATGAACCGAGAATGAGGGCTCGCGCCCAGCTTGGCAAGGCCACGCGGGGGAGCACCGGATCGGGTGATCCGGATCGCCGGAGGGCTAAGGCGAGGCGGTCGGGTCGACGTCTCGGGGCAGTAGCACGAACAGCCGCCCGCGCGCCTTCATGCTTCCAGCGCGCATCGCCGCCCATGCGCCGAACCCCCAGAACAAATCGCCGCGAACCGGACCGACGATGGCCGAACCCGTGTCCTGGGCGACGACGAGCCGGCGCAGGGGTTTCTCGGGTGCGACGGGATCGACGGTATCGATCCAGACCGGCGCGCCCAAGGGAACGAACCTCGGGTCGACGGCAAGGCTCCGGCCCGGAGTCAGCGCAACCCCTTGGGAGCCGACGGGACCCTCGCCCGCGAGGCGGCGAAAAAAGATGTACGAGGCATTGCGCGCCATCATCGCCGCTGCCCGGGAGGGATAATCGGCGAGCCACGCTCGGATGGTCTGCATGGAGACCTCGGCCGCCTCGATCGCGCCCTCGGCGACGAGCTCGCGGCCGATGGCGGTGTACGCGTGGCCGTTCTTCGCGGCGAAGCCGAGACGGACCACCGCGCCATCTTCCATGGCCACCCGACCCGAGCCTTGGATGTGGAGGAAGAAGGCGTCCACGGCATCGTCCACCCAGAGGATTTCGAGTCCCCGACCGGCGAGCGCGCCGCCGTCGATTTCGGCGCGGCTCGGATAGGGAACCAGGCGCCCGTCGGCGACGCGCCCGGTGGCACGCGCGCCGTTCGGGCGCTTGCGCAACTCGCTCGCATCGAGCGTTACGAGATCGTCGGGACGCGCATAGATGGGGGTCCGGTACGGTCCGTGGCGGGTCCACGAACCCTTGAGCTCCGCTTCGTAGTAACCCGTGAAGATCCCATCGCGGCCTTCGTTGCCGGAGACGGCGTAGGGCGTAAACCACTCGGCGAAGAAGGCGCGCGCCGACAGGTCGTCGCCCGCCGGGACGCGCTCGGCCGCCGCGCAGGCCTGACGCCAATCGGCACGCACGGTGTCGATCTTGCCGATGGGCGTTACGCCAAGGCGCCCTGCGAGCACCGAGCACGAGCGAGCGAACGCCGCGAGCGCCGGCGACTGCGCGTCGCGATCCCACCCGGAAAGGGACGCGAACGAGACCGGCTCGAGGGCGAAGCCGGGATCGGTGGGTGGAACCGGGGGCGTGGGTTGAAAACGGGCACAGGCGCCGATGCCGAACGCCACCACGATGGCCGCGACGGCGGCGCCGCGCCTAATCGAGGCTGCGCGTCTCGACCAACGTCCAGTTGAGATCGCGGGATCGGGTATCGCGAGCAAACGTCCAGAAATCGGTCACCTCGATCACTGCACTGGGATCGCCGTCGATCACCTCGCCATCACGGTCACGCATGACACTGATTTGTTCGCTGACGAACTTGACCGTGACTTGGGCGGTGCGGTCCTCCATCGAGGCCTCGAGGATCGCGCACTCCTTGATGCCGACGAGGGTCTCCTCGACGGTTTCGCCGGCGCGCTTGCGATCCTCGATGGCGTGCGCGAAGTTTCCATAAACCTCGGGGCTGAGCAGCGGCTCGAGCACCTCATCGCTTCCCTCGGCGTACGCCGAGAGGATCATCTCGAAGGCCATGCGGGCGCCGGAGAGAAATCCGTTCTCGTCGAAGTCGGGATCACCCCGCCGAATCCTGGCCAAACCCTCGGCGAGCGGGGAGTCGGCCTCGGTCCCACCGGTGTCTTCTTCCGCCTCCGCCGCGGTGCTTTGGTCGGGAAGACGCACGATTTTGTCCGAAGTCCGTTCGGCGCCGGAAGAAGCGGCCAACGAATCGCGATGGCCGCTTTCATGCCCGTCGCGGCGACCGAGCACGCTGCGAAGCCGCAGCACAAGGAATGCCGCGATCATCGCGAAGAAAATGATGTCGATAAAGCCGTCGCCCATGTTCCGAACTCGGCGTGCCGCCATCCCGGCGGACAGGTCCGCGCCCCAACGCGGACCGCGAAGAACAGGTTAGCGAGTCCGGTGGCCCAGGTCCAGCCGACTTTGGTTTGCCACCGGGCCCGCTCGGACCGGTCCTGCGCTCGAGGTTGGGGCCCAAGACCATTTCATGCTCATCATCGCGGCGACCACTGGTTATGGTGCGGGCGATCCGCGACCGTTCCGGGCCATTGGGATGATCTTTCTCCTCCTCCTCGCGTTCATTGGTATTCCGCTCCTGGAGATCGCCGTCTTCATCGAGGTCGGCGGCATCCTTGGGCTCTGGCCGACGCTTGGCGTCGTGATCCTGACGGCGATCGGGGGCACGACGCTGCTGCGTCACCAGGGATTGGCGGCGCTGGGGCGGGCGCGGTCGAATCTGGAGATCGGGCGGCTTCCCATGGCGGAGGTATTCGACGGGGTTTGCCTGCTGCTCGCCGGTGCGCTCCTTCTCACGCCCGGATTCGTCACCGATCTCGCCGGACTCCTGCTGTTCGTGCCCGCACTGCGCGCGGCGCTCCGCCGCGCGCTGGCGAGGCATCTGATGGCAAGCGGCCGCCACGGGACGCGCGCGCACGGTTTCGCGAACGACCGCGACCGTGGGGGCGGGACCGTCATCGAGGGTGAGTTCGAGGTCGAAAGCCACGACGGCGACCAGGAGGGGACGGACGGTGGATCGCCACCCGCATCCCGCCTAGGCCCGCGCCGCGGCAACGACGGTGAGGGGTGAACACTCCGGGGCCTGAGGGAGTTGTGGGCCCGCGTGTTCCGTGCTAGCCACACGCCAACACCGCACACGGGAGGCAGACCATGGCGGAACGAGGTGAAGACGCCCCGCAAGGCCCGGACGATCCGTCGCCCGAACCGCCCGCGTCCACGGGCGACGGGGGCGACGGCCAGAAAACGTCAGGCGTGACCGAGGATGCCGCGTCGCCGGGCGAGCCGCCGCTCGTCATCAACGCCCAGTACATCAAGGACCTGTCCTTCGAAGCCCCGAACGCGCCCGGCATCTTCGCCCACTTGCAGAAGCAACAACCCGAGATTCGCGTCAATATCGACGTTCAGGCCCAGCCGCTACGCGAAGGCGTTTTCGAGGTCACGCTGCACGTCACCGCCGAGTGCAAGGCCGACGATCAGGTGGCTTTCATCGTCGAGCTCGCTTACGCCGGCGTCTTCACGCTCCAGATTGCTCAAGAGCACGTTCAGCCGGTGTTGCTGGTCGAATGCCCGCGTCTGCTGTTCCCCTTCGTCCGATACATCGTCTCCGACTGCACGCGAGACGGCGGGTTTCCACCCTTGATGATCGGGCCGGTCGACTTCTACGCGATGTACCAGGACCAGCTACGCGAGCACGGCGGCCAACTCGCGAGTGCCGCCGCGCCCGCGGATCCCGCACCAGACGGCGGCACGAACGCGTAAGCGCGTCAGGCGCGCCAGATCGGCGAGGCGATTTTCTGGAGAAAGCGCTCGTGCGCCTCGGCCTCCTCGGCCGTCGGCTCGTGGCGCCGCCGCTCGCGACCGCCCGCCTCAACGACCGGGGCCGGAGAGGCGACCTCGGAGCGGACCAGGGCCAGGCCCGGCTGACGTCCCCCGACAAGCTCGAGAAACACTTCAGCGAGAAGGCGCGCGTCGGTCAACGCCCCATGCACCGCGCGGGCGCTGGTATCGATGTTGAACCGGCGACAAAGCGCATCCAGGCTTGCCTGGGCGCCAGGATACTTGCGGCGCGCCATCGCCACCGTATCGAGCGTGCGCTCGAGCGATAGCGGTTCACGACCGAGGCGTTTCAGCTCGGCGTTGATGAATCTCATGTCGAACTCGGCATTGTGGATGACGAGTTCGGAATCGTTGATGAAGGCGAGGAATTCGTCGGCGACCCGAACGAACGTCGGATGGTGCGAAAGGAACTCGCTGGTCAGTCCGTGGACCGCCCGGGCTCCTTCGGGCATGTCGCGTTCAGGGTTGACGTAGCGGTGAAAGGTCTCGCCCGTGGGCACGTGGTTGGTCAGTTCGACGCAGCCGATCTCGACGACTCGGTCTCCGCTCCGCGGATCGAGTCCGGTGGTTTCGGTATCGAGAACGACTTGGCGCATCGCGGGCCTCCCTTACGTCTGTATCCGAAGAGGGCCGTGAATTCGGGGGCCCCCGCGCCCGCGGGACGCAGGCGGCGGCGGCCAATGGGTCCCGCTGAGCGTGCGCGCCACATTGAGGACGTTTCGAACGGCGTTCAAGCTGAATGATCGTCCCAACCCCGTCTTGATGACGAAATCCGCCCGACGGCATTTTTCAGAATCGGGCATCTGGCGGGCCAGGATCGCCGCCAGGCGCACCGGCGTCATGCCGGGTCGCTTAAGAACCCGCGCCCGTTGCAGGGCGCGCGGCGCCGAGACCACCACGACCGCGTCGCAGCGGTCTTCGGACCCGATCTCGAACAAGAGAGGGATGTCAAGAACCACGACGGGCCAGCG
>JASMAE010000268.1 GCA_030754475.1 Rhodospirillales bacterium | reverse complement strand
CGCGACGTCGACGTGATCCTGATCACCGACCCGAGACCGCGCAATCCCGCGCTTTCGTTTACCCCCGCTCAGGTGCTGCGCTACATCGTGTTGCGCAATCCGAAGGCGTTGGTAGTGCACCGGATCAACGAATGTGACGAGCGAAAAGGCACCTGGGGTATGAATTTCCGTCTGCGAAACGCGAATGCCCTCGCCGACCATACGGTGTTCATCGCATCGTGGCTGAAGGCGTTGGACGTGTGGCAGGCCGGAGAGCCGGCCACGGTCATCCTCAACGGTGCCGATACCCGCGTTTTCCACGCCGACCACTACGAACCGTGGGATGGGGTCGAGCCGTTGCGCCTGGTCACCCACCATTGGGGCGGAAACCGCATGAAGGGGTTCGACGTCTACGAACGACTCGACTCGCTCTTGGCGATGCCAGAATGGCGCCAGCGGTTGCGTTTCACCTACATCGGCAACCTGCCTTCGGGTTTCAAATTCGCCGAAGCCCGTTACGTGCCTCCCATCTTTGGCCCCAGGCTCGCCTCCGAGCTTCGCTCCCATCACGTCTATCTGACCGCCTCGATCAACGAACCCGCGGGCATGCATCACATTGAGGGCGCTTTGTGCGGACTTCCCCTCATCTACCGCGACAGCGGGGCCTTGCCCGAATATTGTGGCGGGTTCGGCGAGGCTATTTCAGGCGCGGACGATTTCGAGGCGGCGCTTAGATCCATGATGAAAAATTACTTCCATTGGCTGGAATACATCGCGAGCTATACGCATACCGCCAATCGCATGTGCCAGGCCTATCTGGCGCTTTTCGACGAACTCGTGGGCCGGCGCAGCGAAATCCTGGCCAAGCGGCGATTGTGGCGACATCCCATCGCGTTCGTGCTGAACCAGATTCCTTGGTGATGCCGGCTTTCCGACCAGTGATCGCCGGCGTGGCGCGACGGGGCGTTGCCGCGACGTACGCCGCGGCCTACGCCGCGCGCCTCTACAACTGTCGTTCGGCGCCGGTCACCTTCGTGACCGAGGGCGTGGAATGGACCATCCACTGGATCGGCAAGGAATACGTCGACGCCATCGAAGCGCGCCACCCGGGTACGGCGCAATTGGTAGGGCGCCCGTACGGGCTGTTCGGCCGCATCGTCCATTTCGGATCGCAATTCCACTGGCAGAACTGGGCCGATATTCTGCCGCCCTCCAACCGGTACGTGGTCAATTACTTTCACGGTAAGCCCGGGGACGGCCCCGAGATGGCGCGGCACGTGGACTTCTTCCTCGAGAATTGCCCTCGCCTCGAACGGGTCGTGACGGCCGCGAGCAAGGTGCGGCGCAGACTCGCCCGTTGGGGCGTGCCGGCGGAGAAGATTGCCACCGTGCCCCTCGGGGTCGATACCGCGTGTTTCAGGCCCCCCGACGAGGACGAGCGCGAAGCGGCGCGGTTCCGCCTCGGCGTTCCGAAGCAGGCGATTTGCGTCGGTTCGTTTCAGAAAGACGGCATCGGATGGGGCGACGGCCGCGAACCGAAGATGATAAAGGGCCCCGATGTGTTCGTCGCCGCGATGCGTCGTCTCGCGCGCGACCATCCCGTCTTCGTCGTCCTCTCGGGCCCGGCGCGCGGCTATGTCATGGCCGAACTCGAACGCCTGGGCATTCCTTTCGCCCACGTTTATCCACGGGACTACCGCGACATCGCGCGCGTCTACTGGACCCTTGATCTCTATCTGGTTGCGTCGCGCGAAGAGGGTGGCCCGCAATCTGTGTTGGAAAGCATGGCAAGCGGCGTTCCCCTGATCTCCACGCGGGTGGGCATGGCCGAGGACGTGATCGCCGACGGACGCAACGGATTTCTCGTCGATG
>JASMAE010000267.1 GCA_030754475.1 Rhodospirillales bacterium | reverse complement strand
CAGACGGTGAGCACCAGGATCAGGACGACGCCAAAGAACTTGTCGAAGTCCTGACGCCCTCCGCGACCCAACGGCATTCGGAACGGGTGGCCGTCGTTTGCGCCTGGGGCGCTACGGTGCGTCGAATAGGTTGTCGGCCGCCCTTCTCGATGATGGTCTCCTCGACGACGCATACGGATTCTTTCTCCGGCAATTCGACGAGTTTGTGGGCGAGATCGAACGCCGCCTCACGATCGTCGCAGGTCGCCTCGATCATCCAATGTCGCTGGTGAAGGGAGTGGACTTCGAACGTGTGCTTGCGCAACCCCCGTGCCGTTTCCGCCTGGCTCTTGTTCGCCGCGACAAGGCCGCGCCGCCGTGGCAATCCCGGATCAGCGCCGGCTCAACGCCGTGGCGCGGCGCCCGGCTCTCGGTCCCGCGCCACGGCGGGCGATCCTTGCCGCCGCCAACGGCGGTCGGCCAGCACGACCGAGGTTTCCACTTGACGCCGCGGAATCCTCCAATACGTCCCAAGCAGTTGAGCGTTCCACGCGTCGGGCACGCGGCGAAACTCGTGCTTTTCGTAGAATCGGATCGCCCAAGTCGCCGCGCGCCAGGTTCCGACGAGAATCGGGCGCTTCGTCCGCCGGCGCAGCGAGCGCACCAGGGCGCTTCCCAGACCCCGGCCCTGAAACGCCGGCCGCACGTAAGCGTGGCGGATCAAGGTCACGTCCAGGACGTCCTGGCTTCCCATCACCGCGGCAAGCGCGCCGTCCGCCTCGATGCCCCGGAAAACGACACCCGCGGCAATCTCGTCCTCGAGTTCGCGGCGCGGCATGTAGGGCACGTGCCAGCGATCCTTGGGAATGACGCCCGCGTATGCCGCCGCCGCCTCATTGACGACGCGCAAGATCGCTTCGAATTCGTCATCGGGGCACCGGCGAACGGATGGCGGGCGCCGATCTTTGGGCGAAGAATTGTTGGCTTCGCGCACGTTCTCAGCCCGTCACGCCCGGGCGGGCGATGATCGCGCTCAAGGGAACCAGAACGAATCCGCGCCCGGGCAGCGCAGCCAGCCACATCTCAAGCGCCTGCAGGGTCGCATCGCGCGGGTGGCCGATCGCAACCGCGAACCCGCGGCGACGCGCGAGCTCTTCGGTCTCTTCGAGGCGCGCGTTGACCGCGGCGAGCGTGTTCACGTTGTCGAGGAACACGTTCCTTTGCGCCAGCGGCACTTCGTATTCGCGCGCCAGCGCCGGGCCGACCGTCGCGCGGGTCGTCCGCGAATCGAGAAACAGGAGCCCGCGGCGCTTGAGTTCCGCCATCACCACCGCCATGCCGTCGCGGTCGGCGGTGAAACGGCTTCCCATGTGATTGTTCACCCCGACATAGGCGGAGAACCGGTTCAGCCCCCAGTCGAGCCTTCGGAGAATTGCGTCACGGTCCATGCCGGTAATGAGCACGTTGGGGCCGGGATCGACGTTCTTGCCCACCGGTTCCATCGGCACATGGACCAAGAGCTCGTGACCCAAGGCGCGGGCCGAGGCGGCTTGGCGTTCGAGCCCGGACGCATAGGTGAGGAACGACAGCGTCAGCGGTGCGCGGAGGCCGATGGCGCGAGCCGTGCGCTTGCGGTCCACGCCTAAGTCGTCGAGGACCACCGTGATCGTCGGCCTCCCGTTTGTCTCGGGAGACGCCCGCGCAAAGCGGCGCCACGGCGCCTGCGCGTCTTGCACTGGCGGTGTGACCCGCCCTTCCGGTGGGTCCGCCGCGGGTCGTCTTTCGGGTCGTGACGGCGCCGGTCGCGTTGTCTCCGGCGCCAGCGCCCGGGCCGCAACCGCCTCGTAAACCTGGACCGGCAATGCCTCCTCATAGGCGCGAACCGGTTGTGTCGCAGGTTCGTCGCCCGGTTCCGGAAAGATGGGGGCGTCGGGAAGAGTTACCAGTTCGGGCGGTGGAGCCTGTTTGCGATACCAAGGCTCGGAGGCGCCGGCGGTGTCACCGGAGGTTTCGTTGGATCGCGAGGGTCCGCTTCCGTGATCGGCAAACAAGGTTCCCACGAAGTAGCCCAAGAGAATGACCGCCAAAGCGGCGCCGGCCAAAAGGATCTGGCGGCGCGTAATGGGTTTGAACCCGGCCCGGCCTGGCGAACCCGTGGGCCTCGGGCGACGTCCCTGCCCCTGCCGCAGCCGCGGTGTCATCGCTTTTGCCTGCGAACGCGCGGCTTGCCCAAGATAGCGCTTCCTTCCAACGGCGGTAGCGTCGGGATCAGCCGCTTGTCAAGTCGTCGCGTATCGGACATTCGGGTCGGTGATCGCAGCCGCACCGTACCGCCAGCTCGACGAGGGTGCGGTGCAGGGGTTCAAGACCGGGGATCCTGCGCTCCGCCAGGGGCTAACTCCTCATGCGTTGAATAGTGTCGCGGTCAATAAAAAGGGGCTCACTTGCCAGCGCTCAAGAGAATCGAAGTCAGCTTTTGAAACTGCAAGCAGTCATCAAACAGATCTCCATTCCTGTCGTCTCGGATAAATTCGACCAGTTCCGCTCTCGAGGTATCCATATAATGGTATTCGAGCTTAATGTTTTTGCTTTCGTTTTCTTCAACAAGCGTGCCTTTGATATCACTCCTTTCAATCGCACTATCGACGTTGAACCATTTCATTAAGCAGAGCTTGAGAACTTGATCGTCTATCAAGTCCGCCTTAGCAATAATATAGCCCTTTTTATCTTCCGAGGCGCCGTAATCATCGCCGATACCGATCAATCGACGGATGTTGTAATAGGTGCTCTCATCCAATTTCGAGGCATGAACGATCGCCGTAGACCATACGATATCCGCGGCGTCTGTTTCGTCGAATTCGCTATCCCCTATCTCCATGAGGATGCCGGTCCCGTCGAGCATGTTGGGTTCGG
>JASMAE010000266.1 GCA_030754475.1 Rhodospirillales bacterium | reverse complement strand
CGCCATGAGCGGGTTCATGGCGTTCCTCGTCGGGCTCACGATCGGTCTGATCTCGGCCTATTTCGGCGGCCGCGTCGACAACGTGATCATGCGCGTGGTCGATCTCCAGCTCAGCTTCCCCTCGATCCTGATTGCGCTCGTGCTGCTCGCGATCCTCGGTCAAGGGGTCGATAAGATCATCATCGCCTTGGTCGTGGTGCAGTGGGCGTACTTCGCGCGCACGGTGCGCGGCAGCGCGCTGGTGGAGCGCCGGCGCGAGTACATCGAATCGGCCGAGTGCTTGGCGCTGGGCCACCGGCGCATCGTCTTCAGGCACCTGCTTCCCAACTGCATGCCGCCGATGATCGTGATCGGGACCGTGCAGGTGGCGCACGCGATCGCGCTCGAGGCGACGCTGTCGTTCCTCGGCCTCGGGCTGCCGCCGACCGAGCCGTCGTTGGGTCTCTTGATTTCCAACGGATTCGACTACATGCTGAGCGGGCGGTACTGGATCAGCTTCTTTCCCGGAATCGCGCTTTTGATCGCCATCGGCAGCATCAACCTGGTTGGGGACCAACTTCGCGACGTGCTGAACCCGCGTTTGCAGAAGTGAGACAGAAGGCCGCTTCGTCATGAGTGTCGTCCTTAACGTCGCGAACCTCGGGACCACGTTCTTCACCAAGCTGGGCGAAGTGCGGGCCGTGGACGACGTCAGCTTCTCGATCGAGAAAGGCAAGATACGGGGACTCGTCGGCGAGTCCGGCTCGGGCAAGACGGTGACCGGATTTTCGATCCTGGGTCTCGTCGATCCGCCCGGCCGGGTGGTCGGCGGAAGCATCAATTTCATGGGCACCGAGCTCGTCGGGCTTGCGGAAGAAGAGATGCGCCGGCTGCGCGGCCGGCGCATCGCCATGGTCTTCCAGGACCCCATGATGACGCTCAATCCGGTTCTCAGGATCGACACGCAGATCATCGAGGCCATCACCGCGCACGAGAAGGTCTCCCGCGCTGAAGGCATGCGCCGCGCGCGCGACGCCCTGGGGCAGGTCGGAATCCCGTCCCCCGAGGCAAGGCTCAAGGCCTATCCCCATCAGTTTTCGGGCGGCATGCGCCAGCGCGTGGCGATCGCGATCGCGCTTTTGCACCGCCCCTCGCTCATCATCGCCGACGAGCCGACGACGGCGCTCGACGTCACGATTCAGGGCCAGATCCTGTTCGAGATTCAGAAGCTGTGCAGCCAGTCCGGGACAGCGATGATGTGGATCACCCACGACCTCGCGGTCGTTGCCGGACTCGCCGATAACATTAGCGTCATGTACGCGGGCAGGATCGTCGAGGAGGGAACCGTGGACGAGGTGCTGGACAATCCGCTCCATCCCTATACCCGCGGGCTGATCGGATCGGTCCCGTCCCAGAACACGCGCGGCCAGCGCCTGAACCAGATTCCCGGGATGACGCCGTCGATGCTCAACCTGCCGGCCGGGTGCGCGTTCAACACCCGCTGTCCACGGGCCGACGACACCTGTCTCGAACGGCCGGGCATTACCGTGCCCGAGGCCGGGCGGAACATCCGTTGTTTCCATCCCCACGTCGAGGTGACGGTCTGATGAACGAGAACGCTGCCCCCCTGATGGACCTGCGTGGCATCACCAAGCAGTTCAAAAAGCCCTTGGACTTGGCCGAGAAGATCGCGAACCTGCTCGGCGGCCACAACCGGGCCGAAGTCGTCCACGCCGTCGACGACGTCAGCCTTACCGTTGCCGAGGGCGAGGTTCTCGGGCTCGTCGGCGAAACGGGGTGCGGCAAGTCGACGGTGGGACGGATCGTTGCCGACATCCTGGAACCGACGTTGGGCGAGGTCTACTACCGCGGCCAGAAACGCGACGACATGACCGGGGCCACGGCGAAGGACTCGTCACTCAAGGTCCAGATGATCTTTCAGGACCCCTACGCGTCGTTGAATCCGCGCATGCGGGTCAAGGAGATCATCGGCGAGGCGCCCCGGGTCCACAACATCGTTTCGTCGGCCGAGCTCGACGACTACATCGACGATGTGATGGACACCTGCGGCCTGGACCCCGGATTCAAGCGCCGCTACGCGCATCAGTTCTCCGGCGGACAGCGCCAGCGCATCGGCATCGCCCGGGCGCTGGCGGTCAAGCCCGATTTCCTGGTCTGCGACGAGGCCGTGGCCGCGCTCGACGTCTCGATCCAGGCGCAGATCCTGAACCTGTTCATGACGCTTCGCGAGGACCTCAAGCTCACCTATCTCTTCATCAGCCATGACCTCGGCGTCGTCGAGCACATGAGCGACCGCGTTTTCATCATGTATCTGGGGCGGATCGTCGAGACGGCGCCGAGCGACGATCTGTTCAAGGAGCCCAACCACCCCTATACCCAGGCGCTGCTGGCCGAAGTGCCGCGGGTCGACAGCCGCGGGCTCGAGTTCACGCCGGTGAAGGGCGAGATCCCCTCGCCGCTGGACCCCCCGACGGGGTGCCATTTCCACCCGCGCTGCCCGCACGCGACCGAACGCTGCCGCACTGAAGCGCCGGCCTTGAAACCGATCGCGCCCGGCCGCGCTTCCGCTTGTCACCTGAACGAATAATATCGGCGCCGTTGCGTTGGTCCGGCTTTCACGTCACGGCCGGGCCGGCCGCCAGTGCGCGCTGCGGTCAACCGCGGATCATCAGGCCAGGCCGTCTCGCGGCGGCCCGGTGGTGACGTATGAAAATCGACGCGATTCCGCGTAAGCCGTCCTAACCCGGCCGGTACTCCGGCAGCAGGTACTGGCCGTCCCTTAGGTACGCCTCGTGGAAGCGGCCGAGCTTGTCCGCGTCGACCTCGACTCCCAAGCCCGGCTTGTCGATCCGGTCCCACGTCGGCCCGCTCGCGATGGGGAGCGGCTCGGTGAGCACGTCGTCGGCGAGGTCGGTCGCCAGTTGTTGGTTGCCGTCGGCGAGGCTAGGCACGCAAAGCGCGGCGTGGTGGCTCGCCGCCGCGCCGATGCCAAGCTCGCCGTACGTGTGCTTGGCCACCGTCAAGCCCTCGAGATCGATGAGGTGCGCCAGCACGACGAAGCGCTTGAGCGTCCCCACCCAATAGGGAGCGAAGCAATAAACGTCGGCGCACCGGCTGCGCACCAGGCGCAGCACGTCCGACTCGCTCGCGAGACACTCATTGGCGCTGATCGCGCACGGCACCCGCGCGCGAACCTCGCGCATGCCGTCGGGTCGATCATGCGGCACCGGCGCCTCGCAGAAGTCGATCCGCCAGCGTGAATCCCAGTCATTGAGGTTGCGGACCGCCTCGTTCACAGTCCAGCCCTCGTTGGCGTCGAGGCGGATCTTGCCCTCGTCGCCGATGGTTTTGCGGATCGCCTCGACCATTTCCGCTTCGACCGGCGCCGGGTGGCGTGCGCACGGCATGTAAAACACCCGATGGCCGCGCGCGCGACCAACTTCGCATTGGCGGGCGATATCGTCCGGCGGCGCCTGGACCAGGTGGAAGCAGTGGTCGACCGCGTCGCGGACGGCGCCGCCGAGCAGCCGGTGGACGGGCTGGCCGCAATCCTTGCCGCAAAGATCCCATAGCGCGTAATCGATGCCGGCGAAGGCGAAGTTCGCCATCTGGGTCCAGCGGTACGTGGTGCCCTGGCGGAAGATGCTACGCGCGATCGCTTCCCGGTCCCAGGGGTCGCGGCCGACGATCAAGGGCGCGATGTGGCGCACCGTGGCCTCGATCGCCGCGGCGCTCGAAAGCTGGCCCGGGCTTTCGCCCCAGCCGACGAGCCCGTTGTCGGCGGTCAGCTTGACGATCACCTCGGTGGTGCCGGCGCGCCCGCTGCCGGCGCCTTCGCCCTTGAAAGGGACGTTGACGATGGTGGTCTCGAGACCGGTAACTTTCATGGTGTTCCTCCGCTCAGGGGTATCCCCGCCGGGCACCACTATAAACCTGGGCGGCAAGTCCGCTGCCGCCAATGGCGCGTCCGATTCGCTTCGCCGCTGTTTGGACGCGTTCGCGCATCCGCCGATCGCCAACGGCTTCAACACCATGCTGAGCGGCAAGTACCGGATCAGCTTCTATCCGGGGGGCTCCTCGTCGGCATCAAAGATGGGCGACCGGCGCCACGATGTCCTCAATCCGCGGCTTCGGCGATGGCGGGGAAGGCGCGTCGTGGGGATGCGCGAATGCGCCGTAAACGTTGGTCACCGTGGTGCGAGGGATTTTTGACACGCCCGCGCGCGCCGCCTACTCTTCGCGTTCCAGTTCGACGCGACCAC
>JASMAE010000265.1 GCA_030754475.1 Rhodospirillales bacterium | reverse complement strand
CCGGTCGGTCCCCCGCTGTTCAGACCGCCGCAATGCCGAGGCAGGTCGGTGGGAAAGGGCTGCCGCCCCCCCCTTCCCCTCCCAATCGGAAGACCTTTCACCGTGCGCCACACGCGATTGGCGGCGTCACCGGAAGATCGGAATAACCGAACGATCACGAGTTTTCGCTTGATTCCCCGGATCACAATCGATCCAATGTGCGCTCGTCCCGCGAGGGAGGCGCATCCGCGTGATGCGGGGTCCTTGCGAATGCGCCCCGACTTTGAGCGGCGCGGACTTAAATGCGTGGGAGGGATCATGAAGGGATTCTCTAGGCATATGCTTCTGAGCGCCGCGGCAGCGGTCGTGCTGGGCGGTTTCGTGTTTGCGGACACTGACCCGGCGCAGGGGATCGAACGTCGCGGCAACGAAAAGTATCTCGTCATCATGGGCCGGGGCGATCTCCCGACCATGGACCCCGGCATCAAATACGACGCGCCGACCAAGACGTTCTACAAGGGCGTCTACGATTCGTTGCTCAAGTACGAGGGCACGCCCCCCAGAATTAAGCCCTGGCTGGCCGAAAGCTGGGAGGTAAGTGACGACGGCTTGGTCTACACGTTCCACCTCGCCAAGAACGTCAAGTTCCACAACGGCGATCCGCTCACGGCCGAAGCGGTGCGTTGGACTTTCGAGCGCACGCTAGCCATGAAGCAAGGGCCGTCGTGGACGTTTGCCGACTTCCTGAAGGCCGAGAACGTCAAGGCCCTCGATGACCATACGGTCGAGATGACTCTGGAGCGTCCCTATGCGGCGTTTCCGACGTTCTTGCCGTGGTGGTGGATTTTGAACCCGAAGCAAGTCCTCGCTAACAAGGTTGACGGGGAATTCGGCGAGAACGGCGACTACGGGACCAAGTGGCTGACCACCCACGTGGCGGGCAGCGGCCCCTTCACCTTGGAACGCGAGCAGGTGGGCCGGCTTTGGGAGCTCAAGCGCAACCCGAACTACTGGAAGCCATTCACCGGCAAGCTTGACGGGATCATCCTGAAGCTGGTCCGCGAGAACCAGGTTATGCGCGCGGCGCTCGAGAAGGGCGAGGCGGACATCATCCTCGAGGTCTCGGCCGACGAGTATGACGCCGTGTCGAAGCTTCCCGGCGTTAAAACCTCGACGGCGCCGGCGTTGACCGCCTTTGGGCTTAAGTTCAATACGACGAGCAAGTACCTCTCGGACGTCAACGTCCGCAAGGCGGTTGCCTACGCCTACGACTACGACGCATTCGTCAAAATCTTCAACGGCCGGGCGGTTCTCCAGACGAGCCCCTTCAACGATTCGATCCGGGGCAAGATCAACGTCGACAACATGCCTCGCCAGGACGTGGCCAAGGCGAAGGAGTACCTGGCAAAGTCGAAGTGGCCGAACGGCGGTTTCAAACTCGAGTTCGTCTACGTGGTCGGCTTCGAGGCCGAGCGGCAGATGGGTCTGGTTCTGATCGACGCCATGAAGCCGTTGAATATCGAAGTCGAGCTCGCGCCGCTCACGTGGACCAACATGCTGAAGCGTGGCTCCTCCGCCGAGTCCTCGCCGGACTTGATGTGTGTGTTCGTGACGCCGCTTTCCAACGATCCGGACGCTGTGGCCTACCAGTACCACCCGGAATCCTTCGGCCGCTACTGGGGGTCCCACTACTACACGGACGACGCGCTGATCGCGCTGATCGAAAAGGGTCGGCGCCTCGTCGATTGGGAGGAGCGCAAGCCCATCTACGAGGAGATCCAGAGGAAGCTCGTGGACGCCCAAACGGAGATCTTCGGGATGATGCGTGCCCGTATGATCATGTATCGCGATTGGGTCGGGGGCTTCGAGTACACCCCGGTCTACATGACCACGGAAGTCGATCTTTTCCCGCTGCACATCAAGCAATAAGCCGCGTTCGTCGCTGAACCCGCCGGGCCCCTTGCGGCAACCCGGCGGGTTCGCGTTGCTTCCAAAGCAGCGTCTCGATCGCGAATTAGCGGGATGCAAGGACGATGACCAGGTTCTTGGCAAAGCGCGGCATCCTGATCGGCGTAATGCTGCTCGGCCTGCTGACCCTGACGTTCTTCATCTCGCACGTCGCCCCCGGCGATCCGGCGCATCTCAGGGCGGGCCCCGACGCGACCCCCGAGATGGTCGAGGTGATTCGGGTTAAGTACGGCCTCGACAAGCCCCTGATGACCCAGTTCTACGTCTACCTGAAAGGGATGCTGGTAGGCGACTGGGGCGAGTCGATCCACTCGTCGCGCAAAGTGTGGGACGAGCTGGTCATCTACTTCCCGAACACAGCCGAGCTGGTGATATTTTCCATCCTCATCGCCATCGTGCTCGGCGTTCCGATCGGCGTTCTGGCAGCGGTCAATCAGAACACCGCCATTGATCACTTCCTGCGGGTGCTTTCCATCTCGGGCGTCGCGCTGCCCATGTTCTGGCTGGGCCTGATGCTCCAGCTCTTCTTCGCGCTGAAGCACCCGCTCTTTCCGTTGAACGGCCAGCTTCACGTATTGCTTGACCCGCCGGATCCGATCACCCATCTGATCCTCGTGGATTCGCTTTTGCGCGGCCAATGGAGCCTCTTCATCAACGCTGCCCAACACATGGTGTTGCCGGCGCTGACGCTTTCGGTCCCGGGGATGGCCTCCATCATCCGCGTCAACCGAGCCGAGATGCTGGAGACCCTGAACAAGGACTACATCGTCAACGCCCGCGCCCAGGGCCTGTCGGCGTTCCGGATCATCGGCATGTACGCGCTTCGCAACGCCATGCTTGCGACCATGGCGATGATCGGTCTTCGGTTCGGCTGGATGCTGGGCGGCACAGTTATGGTCGAAACAGTGTTCGACTGGCCGGGCGTCGGGTTATACGCGGTCAACGGGGCCATCAACAACGACTTCGCGCCGATCATCGGATCGACCATCGTGCTCGGCTTCTTTTTCATGCTGACCAACCTAGTGATCGACATCATTTACGGCGTCCTCGATCCCCGGGTGCGGACCCAGATCTAGGGGGGCGCGCGATGCAACAGACTATCGATACCGCACGGGTCGCCACGGGGTTTGAGCTTGAATCCTTGAGTTGGCGTGAGCGGCATCAAAGCACCATACGCATGTGGAGGCTGTATGCGCGGACACTGTCGCGCAACACGTCTGCCATGCTGGGTGTCGGCCTGGTCTTGGTGTTCTTCCTCGCGGCCGTTCTCGGCCCCTGGTTCGTGCCGTACCCTGAGGACATCACTGGCGCGGTCAACCTGGACATCAAGCTCCAGCCGCCGAGCGTCGAGCACTGGTTCGGCACCGACGAGGTGGGCAGGGATGTGTTCTCGCGCGTCGTCATCGGCACCCAACTGACCCTGAAGATCGCGCTGATCATCGTCGGCGTCGCGACGCTCATCGGCGTGCCGCTGGGCATCATCGCCGGTTACGTGGGCGGCGTCGTCCAGGAAGTGATCATGCGCGTGACCGACGTCTTCCTGGGCGTGCCGGGCCTGATTCTCGCGATCGCCATCGTCGGGGCGCTCGGCCCCGGAATCGTCAACGCCATGCTGGCCTTGTCGCTGGTGTGGTGGCCGGGGTACGTGCGTCTGGTCCAGGCCAAGACCCTTTCGCTCAAGAACGAGAATTTCGTGGAGGCCGCGCGGTCCTTGGGCGCGGGGCCGTTGCGTATCGTGTTCGTCCACATCCTTCCCAACTGCACCTCGCCCATCATCGTCAAGGCGAGCATGGACATGGGCATGGCGATCCTCGGCGCCGCGGCGCTCGGGTTCCTGGGCCTCGGCGCCCAGCCGCCGGAGCCGGAGTGGGGCGCGATGATCAGCAATGCCCGCAAGTACATGCCGGACTGGTGGTGGTATTCGTTCTTCCCTGGCATGGCCATCTTCATCACCGTCTTGGGCTTCAATCTGCTGGGCGACGGGTTGCGCGACGTTCTGGATCCGAGTCACCGGGAATGAGCGAATCGCCGCTGCTTTCGATCCAGGATTTCTCGCTCGAGTTCAACACCTTCGACGGCGTCTACCAGGCCATCGCCGACGTCAACATCGACCTCGCGAAGGGCGAATCGCTGGGGATCGTTGGTGAGACCGGCTGCGGCAAGTCGGTCACCGCCAAGTCCATCTTGAAGCTGGTGCCCTCGCCGCCGGGCCGCGTACGCGCGGGACGCATCCTCTTCAACGGCGAGGACCTGGTGCAGGCGAGCGAGGAGCGGATGCGCGCCATCCGCGGCCTCGACATCGCCATGATCTTTCAGGACCCGATGACGTTCCTGAATCCCGTGTTCACCGTCGGCAACCAGCTCGTCGACGTGATCATGGCCCACCAGCGGTTTCTGCCGCAAAGGGAGAGTAGGTCGCGCCGCGAAGCCAGAGATTATGCGATCGAGATGCTGCGCAAGGTGCACCTGCCCAATCCGGAGACCCAGTTCCACAACTACCCGCACCAGCTTTCGGGCGGCATGCGCCAAAGGGTTCTGATCGCCATGGCCTTGTCGGGACGGCCACAGATCCTCATCGCCGACGAGCCGACCACGGCCCTCGACGTCACCATCCAGGCGCAGATCCTGGACCTGATCGGGGAGTTGATGAAGGATCTCGGCCTCTCGGTCATTCTCATTACCCACGATCTCGGCGTCGTCGCGTTACTGTGCAATCGGGTGGTGGTCATGTATTCGGGCCAGGTGGTCGAGGACGCGAGCGTGAAAGCGCTCTTCGACAACCCGGCGCACCCCTACACCCAGGGCCTGCTGGCGGCGGTGCCGCACCCGGGCCGGTCGTCGGGCGTGCTTTCGGGAATCCCCGGCCAGCTTCCCAACCTTCTCGACCCCCCGAAGGGCTGCCGGTTTCAGGCGCGGTGCTCGAAGGCGATGGCGGCCTGCGGTGAAATGGCGCCCTTGAAGCGCATCGGCAAAGACCAGTCGGTCGCCTGCTGGCTTTATGGCGAGGACGGCCATGCTTGAGCTTCGTGACCTCAGGGTCCACTTCGACATCTCGAAGCGGGGCAAGGGCAAGACGGTCGTCATGGCAGTCAACGGGGTCTCGCTGAAGATCGACAAGGGTGACGCGCTGGGGCTGGTCGGCGAATCGGGTTCGGGCAAGACGACCATCGGCAAGGCCGCCTTGCACCTGGTCCCGATCACCGGCGGGCGCTTCTTGATCGACGGCGAGGACATGACCCGGCTCGACCGGGCGACGGAGCGTAAGCTCAGGCGCAAGGCGCAGATCGTGTTCCAGGACCCGCATTCGTCGTTGAACCCGCGCATGACGATCTATCGCAGCGTCGCCGAGCCCCTGATCCTGCATACCAAGGAGCGGGGGTCGGTATTGCGCAAGCGGGTCTCGGAGCTGTTGGAGGTCGTCGGCCTTCCCGGCCAGTTTCTGTACCGCTATCCGCACGAGCTCTCGGGCGGGCAGAAGCAGCGGGTGTGCATCGCCCGGGCGCTCGCGTTGAACCCCGAGCTTTTGATCCTCGACGAGCCCACCTCCGCACTCGACGTCTCGGTCCAATCTCAGATCCTCGAATTTCTGAAGGACCTGCAGAAGGACCTCGGGCTCACGTATCTGTTCATCTCCCATAACCTCGCAGTGGTGCGTTACATCTGCAACCGGGTCGCGGTGATGTATCTGGGCGGGATCGTCGAGGAAGGCCACACCGAGGCCGTATTCGGCGAGGCCCGCCATCCCTATACCCAGGCGTTGCTTCGCGCCGTACCCTATCCCCAGGCCGTGCAGCCGGATCGGGGCGAGCCCTTGACCGGCGATATCCCGAGCCCGATCAACCTGCCCAAGGGGTGTAGCTTCCACTCGCGCTGCCCCGTGCGCATCGCCGGCACATGCGATACGGTCGTTCCTCCCGATGTGCGCCTTGGAGACGACCACAGGGCCTGCTGCCACCTGTTGCCTTGAGGCTTGGACGAGAAGCCGCCGTCGTCCGGCGGGAAACCCGACCGGTCAAGCGGTTCAGTCCGGCTGCCGGATGGAGTATGCTGCCGCCAGATATCGGCGCGAAACCATAAGCTATCGGATCATCAAGCGCGGATCGCAATCGCGGACCTCGTTATCGGGCTAGCGATGAGTTTGAGCCTTTCCAGCCGCGGCGAGCCGAGCTGCACGGGCTGCTGCGGCGGCATTGCTATTCGCTAGCGAGCTGCGTGTGCATAGAAACGGCGGACGCATGGCGTGTTGCGGCAAAGTCCTCAACAACTCATCATGAAACTTCACGGGCACCGTCTG